>JACUUM010000006.1 GCA_014859305.1 Coriobacteriia bacterium | reverse complement strand
GCCCGTCGCCGCGGCGCTGGATTGGGTGCCGCTCACGCTCGCGGTGGCGTCTCTGGCGCTGGGTCTGGGCACGGCCGTCCCGCTGCGGCTGCTCGAGGTCGGGGCGCTGGTCTCGGGAGCGGTCCGATGACCGTCGCCGCCCTGATCGCCGCGGTGGCCCTGCCCGCCGCCACCGCCGCGGGCTCGATGGCAGCCGGGGAGGGCCGCGCCCGCCTCCGCGACGCGGCGAACCTCCTTGGCGCGACGCTCACGGCGGCCTCCGTGGCGGCGCTGCTGTCGGCCGCGGCGGCGGGCGACGCCGCCCGCGTCTCGGCGCCCCTGGTCCCACAGCTCGGACCGGGCCTCGAGCTCGCGCTGCGCGCGGACCCGCTGGGGCTGACGTTCGCCGCCGTAGCGTCAGGGTTGTGGCTCGTGACGACGGTGTACGCGATCGGGTACATGGAGCACGGCCGCGACCGGGGACGGTTCTTCGGCTTCTTCGCGCTGTGCATCGCGTCTGCGATCGGGGTGGCGCTCGCGGCGAACCTGCTCACGCTCCTGATCGCCTACGAGGTGCTCACGCTGGCGACCTGGCCGCTCGTCGCTCACTCCGGGACCCCGGAGGCGTTGCGGGCCGGCAGGGTCTACCTGCGCTACGCGATAGGGGCCGGCGGCGCCCTGCTCGCCGGTACCGTGTGGCTCTACGCGGTGGCCGGTGCGGTCCCGTTCGTGCCCGGCGGCTCTCTGGCGGGAGTGGAGGGGGCGCGCGGCCCGCTGGTAGCGATCTTCGCGCTCCTGGCGGCCGGCTTCGCGGTGAAGGCCGCCGTGTTCCCGCTGCACGGGTGGCTGCCCCAGGCGATGGTCGCGCCGGCGCCGGTGAGCGCGCTGCTCCACGCCGTCGCGGTCGTCAAGGCCGGTGCCTTCGCGATCGTGCGCCTCGTGCTGGAGGTCTACGGCTCCGCTCGGGCGGCCGAGCTCGGCGTCACCGGCCCCCTGGCGGCAGCCGCCGCCTTCACGATCGTGTTCGCCTCCGTGCGCGCCATGGCCCAGGACGACCTGAAGCGCCGGCTGGCCTTCTCGACCGTGGGGCAGCTCTCCTACATCGTGCTCGGCGTCGCGCTGCCCGGCGCCGCCGCCGCCACGGCGGCGGTCGCGCACCTCGCGCACCACGCGCTCATGAAGATCACGCTGTTCTTCACCGCCGGCTCGCTGGCCGAGACGCTGCACGTCTACAAGGTGAGCGAGCTCGGCGGCGTGGGCCGTCGCATGCCCGTGACGATGACCGCCTTCACGCTCGCCTCGCTCGGCATCATGGGGATCCCGCCGGGCGCGGGCTTCGCCACGAAGTACGTGCTCTCCGCCGGAGGCGCCTCCTCGGGCGCGGCGTGGGTCGTCGTGCTGCTGGCCACCTCCGGCCTGCTCTCAGCCGTGTACCTCCTCCCGATCGTCGGCGCCGCCTTCTTCCGTCCGCCCGCCGAGGACCTCCCGCGCCGGCGCGGGCTGGAGAGCGACTGGCGCCTCCTCGTGCCGATACTGCTGACCGCCGCGCTGGCGCTCGCGGCCGGGATCCTCGCCGGCGCCCCGTTCAGCCCCCTGTCCTGGGCACGCGAAGCCGTGGCGCCGGCGTTCGGAGCGCTGCCGTGAGCGGCGCGGCGCTCGCCCTGGTGGGCCTCGTGGCCTTCCCTCTGGCCTGCGCGGCGGCCTTCGTGCCGGCCGGTCTGCGCCGCGCGGCCCGCATCGTCTCACCGCTGCCGGCCGCCGCAGCGCTGGCGGCCGCCGTCGCCCTTCCCGCGGTCCCGGTCACGCGCCTGCCCTGGGCGCTGGCCGGCGCCGCAGTGTGGCTGGACGGCACCGGGCGCGTCTTCCTCGGTCTGACCGGGGCGGTGTGGCTCGCGGCGGTGCTCTACGCGCTTGCGCGCAAGGACCTCGGCGGGCCGGCGACGTGGGCGGCGGCGATGCTCTCGATGGCCGGCAACGTGGCCGCCGCCGTGGCGGCGGACCCGATCACCTTCTACGCCGGCTTCGCCTTGATGGCGCTGCCCGGCTACGCGCTGGTGCTCGCGGGCCGCGAAGGTGCGCGCGCGGCGCCTGACGCATCGGATCCCCCCCACGCCGCCCGCGTCTACATCGCCTACACCGTGCTCGGCGAGGCCCTCGTGCTCGCCGCCGTCGCGCTGACTGCCGCCGCCGCGCCCGGCGCCTCCTTCGCCGAGCTGCCCGCCGCGCTGGCCGCCTCGCCCTTCGCGCCGGCCGTCGCGCTGTTCGCTCTCGCCGGCTTCGGCGTGAAGGCGGGCACGCCCCCGCTCGGCGGATGGATGCCTCTGGCCTACGCCGCGGCCCCCGCCTCGGCCGCCGCGGCGCTGGCCGGAGCGACGAGCAAGGCCGGCATCCTCGGACTGCTGCGCTTCGCGACGCCCGCGGCGGCGGGACCGTCGGCGGGCATGCTCGTGGCCACGGGTCTCCTCGCGGCGTACTTCGGGGCCGCCGTGGGCGTGATGCAGCGCGAGACGCGGCACGTGCTCGCCTATTCGAGCATCAGCCAGCTCGGGCTTGTGACCGTCGCCGTCGGCGTCGCGGCGTACTCGGGGGGAGCCGTGCTCGCCGTGGGCGCGGTGGCCCTCTACGCGCTGCATCATGCCCTGTCGAAGGCGGCGCTGTTCCTCGGGGAGGACCTCTCCCGATCCCTTCACGGCCGGCCGAGGACGTCCTCCCTGGCCGCGCTCGCGCTGCCCGCCGCGGCGCTGGCCGGCCTCCCGCTCACGGGCGGCGCGCTGTCCAAAGCCGCGCTCAAGAGCGGCGCGCAAGCGTTGCCGGAGGCCTGGCACGACCCCGTCGTGACGCTGCTGACGCTGGCCGCGGCGGGCACCACGCTGCTGATGGCGCGGTTCCTCTGGCTGGCGGCCGCCCGGCCGCCGGAGGCAGGAGGCGCCCCGCAGAGCGGCGCGATCGCCGCCTGGGTCGCGCTGCTCGCGGGGGTCGCCGCGGCGCCGTGGCTGCTCCCGGGCGAGGCGGCACGTTACGCGGTCGCCCACGCGCTGGACGCCGAGTACCTCCTGCCGGCGGTGTGGGCCCCGGCGCTCGGTCTCGCCCTGGCCGCCGCCGCCTTCTCCGCCCGCGGCGCGCTCGCCCGCTTCGAGGGCTCGATCCCCGCGGGGGACCTGCTCGCGCTCTTCGAGCCGGCCGCCGCGCGCCTCGCCGCGCTGCTGCGCCGGCCCGGCGAGGCCGCGCCTCCGGAGACCGTGCCCGCTCGTCCCGCCCCGCTGGCGAGGGTGCTCCGGCCGCTCGCGATCGCCGAGGACCGAGCTACGGCGTGGAACGTCGCGGGCACGGTCTTCCTCGCGCTCGCCGCCGCATTCGCGTTGCTGGCGGTCCTCGGCGCGGGGAGGTGATGCGGCACGCGGAAGGCCCGCCGATCTCCCCGGCGGGCCTTCGGAACCTCTCTGGGGTGGGTAACGGGACTCGAACCCGCGACCTTCGGAGCCACAGTCCGACGCTCTAACCGGCTGAGCTACACCCACCATGGAACGGCACGCCTGCGTGCCGCGAAGTGACACGGTACCCGCGCCGGCAAGCGGTTGTCAACGTGACCGCGCGACCCGGAAGAGGAGAGAGGGACCCGGGCGGCGGGGCCCCTCGGCAAGGTCTGGCACGCCCGGAGGGATTCGAACCCCCGACCTAGAGATTAGAAGTCTCTTGCTCTATCCAGCTGAGCTACGGGCGCCTATGTCAACCACCCGGCGGTGGGGTCGTTCCTGGAGCGGCCGACGGGACTCGAACCCGCAACAATCAGCTTGGAAGGCTGATGCTCTACCGATTGAACTACGGCCGCTCATGGTCGGGCCGGCCGGATTCGAACCGGCGACCCCCTGCTCCCAAAGCAGGTGCGCTGCCAAGCTGCGCCACGGCCCGACGCCGGGTCCCGCACGTCACCTGCCGGGCCCCCTCGGAGCCCGTTAAGTATAGGCCGTGCCCACCGGGGCTCGCAAACGTGTCTTCCCCCGCGGACCTTGCGGTACTCTCCCGTCTTCCGCGGCTCGGCCCGCCGCCCCGACGCCCCCGCGGGCCGTGCGTCCGGCCGCCGCCCCTAGCGGAAGGGGGCCAGGCCCTCGCGCAGCGCCCTGAGCGCCGCGCCGCGGTGGCTGACGGCGTTCTTCTCCTCCATCCCGAGCTCGGCCATCGTGCGTCCGGGCGCGTCGTCGGGAAGGAAGATCGGGTCGTACCCGAAGCCGCCCTCGCCCCTGGGCTCGGACGCGATGCGCCCCTCGCAGGTCCCCTCGCCGAGGTGCATCGTCCCGTCCTCGTCGAGCAGCACGACCACGCTGCGGAAGCGTGCCGTCCGGCGCTCCTCGGGGACGTCGGCCAGCTCCGCGAGGAGCTTCTCGTTGTTCCGGGCGTCCGAGGAGGGCTCGCCGGCGTAGCGCGACGAGCGGACGCCCGGCGCCCCGCCCAACGCGTCGACCTCCAGCCCGCTGTCGTCGGCCAGAGCCGCGAGGCCGAACCGCTCCCGGGCCGCCTCGGCCTTGATGAGCGCGTTGGCGAAGAAGCTCTCGCCGGTCTCGGGTACCTCGGGCCACAGGCCCAGCTCGGAGACGGAGACGAAGCGCCAGCCGGGCACGGCCAGCGCTGTGCGTATCTCGGCGAGCTTGCCGGTGTTGGAGGTGGCCACCGCTATCCGCCTGACGCCGGCGTCCACGGCTCAGCCCTCGAAGCTCTCGAGGTCGCGCACGAGGACCTCGCGCTGCATGCGCACCAGCCGCTCGACGCCCGCCGACCCGAGGTCCAGAAGCGCGTCGAGCCGGGCGCGGTCGAACGGCGCCTTCTCGCCGGTGCCCTGCACCTCGATGAAGCGGTCACGCCCGTCCATGACCACGTTCATGTCCACCTCGGCGACGCTGTCCTCGGCGTAGTCCAGGTCGAGCTTGGCCACCCCGTCGACCATGCCCACCGAGATGCCCGCCACGTGCTCGACCAGCGGGATCTCGGCGATCCTGCCGGCGTCACGCCACGTGGACAGCGCGTCGTGCGCGGCCACGAAGGCGCCGGTGATCGCCGCGGTCCGGGTACCGCCGTCGGCCTGGATCACGTCGCAGTCCACGTTCATCGTGTACTCGCCGCCCAAGCCCGACATGTCGATCACCGCCCGCAGCGAGCGGCCGATGAGCCGCTGGATCTCGTGCGTGCGCCCGCCCAGGCCGCCTGCCCCCGTCTCGCGGCGGGAGCGGGTGTGCGTGGAGGCGGGCAGCAGGGCATACTCTGCCGTGACCCAGCCCAGGCCCGAGCCCCGCCGCCACGCCGCGACGCCCTCGGTCAGCGACGCGGCGCACAGCACCCGCGTGTCGCCCAGCTCGAACAGGCAGCTGCCGTGCGCGTGCCGCAGGTAGCGCCGCGTCATCCGCACCGTCCGCAAGGCGTCGTCGGCCCGGCCTTCCGCGCGCTGCATCGGCTCCTCCCTCCGCGGCCCTCCCGCGAGCCGCTCGTCGTCGCCCGGCCGACGTCGGCGTATCAGCCGACGTCGTAGTCGGCGAGCTCCTCGGCGACCTCCACCGGACCGCCGAAGGCGCGTCGCGCCTGCGCGGCCATCTCGATGCGGTCGTTCGTCGGCCAGACGTGCGTCAGCACCAGCCTGCCGGCCCCCGCCTCGCTCGCGAGGCGCCCGCACTCCCCTGCGCTCATGTGCGGCGCTCGGCCCGCGTAGGCCTCCGGCATCGTAGCGTCGGCGAGCAGCAGGTCGCAGCCTCGCGCCGCGTCCAGCACCGCCTCGCCGTACCGCGTGTCGGAGGTGTAGCACATCGTCCCGCCGTCGTCGGCGAGGCGGAGCGCGAAGGTGGGGTCGACGTGGTCGACCTCGACCGGGCGGACGGACAGCGCGCCGAAGAGCGACTCCTCGCCGTCGCGGAGCGGCTCGAACTCGAAGGACGCGGCGAGCTCGGCGCGACCCTTCTCGTCGTGCATGCAGCCCAGCATCTCCATCAACCCGGGCGGCCCGTACAGCGGAAGCGCCGGCGCCGGGCCCTGGGGCGCGTAGCGCAGCAGGGACTGGAGCGAGAACAGGTCGAGGACGTGGTCCGGGTGGCGATGCGTCACGATCACCGCGTCCAGGGCGAGAGGGTCCGCCACCCGCCCCAGGTTCGCCAGCACCCCGTTGCCGCAATCCGTCAGCACGAGCGCCTCCCCGGAGCGGATCAGGTAGCCCGCGCAAGCCTGCCCCGGCCCCGCGTACGAGGCGGCCGAGCCCAGCACGGTCACTCGCACGCGGCCACCTCCCGGGCGTCGGCGTCCGCGGCCTCGACCAGCGCTGCGCGCAGGCGCTCGTCCATCAGCGACTCGAGCGCCGCGAGCTCCACGCGTTCCGCGTGACCGAGCGAGCCTCCGAAGACGCTCCCGCCCGGCCGCTGGAACTCGCCCGGGTCCCCGGTGGTCGCGAAGCGGTGCCGCCCCGTCCTGCCGGCCGACGCGAGCTGTCCTCGGCGCTCGAGCGTGTCGACCACCTCGGCGGCGACCTCCTCGGCCGACGAGATCAGCTGCACGCCCCGCCCGATCCCGTTGCGGATCGCCGTGTCGATGAGCGGGAAGTGGGTGCACCCCAGGATGAGCGTGTCGATGCCCGTCCGCCTGAGAGGGTCGAGGTAGCTGCGGGAGACCTCGTAGATGCCGGTCCTGATGCCCGCCTCGGCCGCCTCGACGAACTTGGGCGTGGCCATCGAGAAGACGGTGACCCCCGCGTCGATGGCCCTCACGGCGCGAGGGTAGGCCTCGGATTCGATCGTCCCTACGGTGCCGATGACGCCTACTTTGCGGTTGACCGTGGCCTTCACCGCGGCGCGCGCCCCCGGCTCCACCACGCCGATGACGGGCACGTCGAACACGCGCTGCGCCAGCGCCAGACCCGCGGCGGTGCCGGTGTTGCACGCGACGACGATCAGCTTGACGTCGCGGGCGGCCAGCCAGGTGCCGATCTGGAGCACGAAGCCGCGGACCTCGGCCAGGTCCCTCGGGCCGTACGGGCAGCGCGCGGTGTCGCCGAAGTACACGATGTCCTCGCCGGGCAGCGCGTCCGCGACGGCGCGTGCCACGGTGAGCCCGCCGAGGCCCGAGTCGAACATGCCGATGGGGCGTTCATCCATAGGGAGCAGTATACCCGGCGGCATCGTCCGGCCGGGCCCGCCGTGGGACGCGCGGCGGTCGCCTGCCGCACGCCGTTATATACTCGACTGCGATGGAGTTGGTGATCTGCATCGGGAACGAGGCACGCGGCGACGACGGAGTCGCCTGCGAGGTCGCGCGACGCCTGGACGGCCTGCCCGCCCTCCGCGTGCTCTCCGCTCCGCAGCTCGACGTGGCGATGGCCGCCGAGATCGCGTCCGCGAACCGCGTGACGTTCGTGGACGCCGAGCGGCGCGGCGCGCCCCCCGTCGAGCGCCGCGAGGTGCTTCCCGCCCCCTTCCTCGCCGGGCCGACGACGCACACGCTGGACCCCGCCGGGCTCCTCGCGCTCGCCGAGGCGCTCTACGGCCGCGCGCCGGCCGCCGAGATCCTCACGCTGGCCGCGCCGGAGATGGAGCACGCCGAAGGGCTCTCGCCGGTGGCCGCCCTGGCGGCCGCCATGGCGGAGGCGATGCTCCCCCGCGGCGCAGGGCGCCTCGAGGAGGGGTAGACGCGCGCCGTGCCGGCGCGGTGACGGCTGACCTCCCGCTCGCCCGTCGCTCAGGCTCCCGGCTCAGCCCACGAGCTCCTTCCAGGCGCGTGCGGCGTCCTCCGCGCCGGCCTTGCCCCACATGTCCAGGACCCTCTGGTCGCGGCAGACCGCGTCCACCAGACGCAGGAAGTCCTCGCGGGAGGGATCCATGATCGGCACCGCGGCGGCGTTGGTCGCCGAAGCCATGATCATCACGGCGACGGCGCTGCCGAACGTGTCCTCCAGCTTGCGCCGCACCTGCCCGTCGATCAGCGGCTTCAGCTCCATCTACGCCGCCCCCTCCGTCCCCGGGGGCCAACCCTCCGGCGAGACGACGCGGACCTCGAGCGGCATGCGCCCGACCTCGTGGGTCGCGCACGACAAGCAGGGGTCGTAGGCGCGGATGCCGAGCTCCATGCGGCGCCGCGCGGCGTCGTCCAACCCCGAGCGTGCGTCGGCTCCGCCGACCGCCTCGGCTACCGCGGCGTCGATGGCGGCGTTGTTGTGCGTCGTGGCCACGATGAGCTCCGCGGCGGTGACACGGCCGACCTCGTCGGCCTCGTAGCGGTGGATGAGCGTCCCTCGGGGGGCCTCGACGACCCCGACGCCGCTGCCGCCGCCGCGCGAGACGCGTACGCGCACCTCCGGCGAGGCCACCTCGGCGTCGCCGAGGACGGCCTCCATGCGTTCCAGCACCGCGACCAGCTCGATCATGCGCGCCCAGTGGTACGCGAGTGTGTGATGCACGGGAGCGCCCAGCGTCTCCCGGCACTCGGCCAGGAGCGCGTCGGCCCGCTCGCCGCCCGTCGAAGCGGCGAGGTTCAGCCGCGCGAGCGGCCCCACGCGGTAGACGACCCCCCGGTCCCCGCCGGCTCGCAGGTACGGCACTTTCGCGAAGCTGTGCTGAAGCGTGCGCTCCGCGATGTGTTCGGGGTACTCGGACGGGGGGAACGACGTGAGCGCCCCGCTCGGCAGGACCACGGACAGCGCGCCGTCGTACAGGTCCAGCCGGCCGTCCTCGGCGAGAAGGCCGACGTACGGCGTGGCGGACGACCCGAAACCGGGATGCTCGTCGAGCAGGCGCAGCGTGCTCTCCCTGGCGACCCGCTCGGCGGCTGCCGCCTCCGGGACAGCTTCCCGCACGAGGCCGAGGAGCTCGAGGCGGGTCTCGTCGGAGATCCCCCGGCTCATGCCACCCGGTATCGCCGTCACCGGGTGTCCTTGGCCGCCCACGGTCTCGACGATCGTCTGGCCCGTCCTGCGCAGCGCGATGGCGGCGCGGGCGAGGTCCGGCCGCCCCTCGACGACCCCGAGGATGTCGCGGCTGCCGGCGCCATCGCCGGTGAGGAAGTCCGGTCCGGCGAGGAAGAAGAAGTGCAGCGCGTGGTCGTGGACGAAGCCCGCCAGGTGGAGCAGCTCGCGCAGCAGCCTGCCCGCCCGGGGCGGCTGCACGCCCAGCATCGCTTCGACGGCCTTGACGGCGGCCACGTGATGGCTCACCGGGCAGATGCCGCAGACGCGGCTCGTGACCAGCGGCATCTCCCACGCCATGCGGCCCTCGACGAGCCGCTCGAAGCCTCGGAACTCCGTCACGTCGAAGTGGGCCGAGCCAACGGTACCGTCCTCGGCGAGGTGGAGCGTGACGCGGCCGTGCCCCTCGAGACGCTTCAGCGGCGCCAGGCGCACCGTCTCAGGCAACGAGACCGCCTCCCTCCGCGTCCTCCGCGTCCTCCCGCGCCGGCTCGCCCCCGGCCGATCCGAGGAGCCCGGGCAGGATGGACACGGGCAGCGTGAACCGATAGCCGGTCCCGATCAGGTCGTCGAGGAACATGATCGCGCCCGCCGGCAGGACGGCGGCCAGCGCGTCTATGGCCTTCCCGCCCTGCTCGAACTCCCGCCGTGACGGGCCGGCGCATCCACGGCAGGGCACGTTGGCCTTGGCGCAGCGAACCCCGCACCCCTCCCGCGTCATCGGCCCCATGCACAGCACGCCCTGCTCGAGGAAGCACCGCCCAGGGTCGATCGCCTCGAGCTCCATGAGCGCGTAGACGGCGTCGGAGACGAACTCGCGCGAAGGGTGCAGCATCGTCTCGTGCACCCGCTCGCACTCGGCGCACAGGTTGCGGCGCCTCGCATCGGGCTCCCGTCGGCCCAGCGCCGCCTCGACCCCGTGCAGCACGAGCTCGGTGTTGGGCGAACACCCCGGGACCTCCAGGTCCACGTCCACCACCGCGGAGAGCGGGCGCACCCGCTCGGCCAGCGCGGGCACCCCCTCGCCGGCTGGAGCGCCGTCTCCGTACGCGGTCGCCAACACGTCGTCCAGCCTGCTGAGGTTGCGCAGTCCCGCTATGCCGCCGTGCGCCGCGCAGGTACCCAGCGCCACCAGCGTCGTCGCCCTGCCGCGGGCCTCGCGCAGACGCCGCTCGTCCTCGGCGCTGCCGACGGCCCCCTCGACGAGCAGCACGTCGCAGGCGGGCAGCTCGTCGCCGCACGTCAGCGGTGAGTGCACCAGGTCGACCTCGCCGAGGAGGTCCAACAGCGCCTCGTGGGCGTCCAGCAGCGAGAGGTGGCATCCCATGCACCCGCCCAGCACGATCGTGGCCAGCGTCGGCCGGTCCGGCCCGTTCCCGCTCATCGGGCACCTCCGGTCGCCGAGAGCTCCGGCAGCGCCGCGAACACGGCCTCCAGGTGGCCGACGAAACCCCCGCCCTCGTCGGGCGATACGTCCGCTATCCGCAGCCGGCCGTCGTCGATGCCGCGCGAGCGCAGCACCGTACGCAGGAGGTTCACGCGCCGGTCCATGTCCAGGTTGCCGATCACGTTGTGGCAGTGACCCTCGCGGCAGCGGAACACGGTGACCGCTTCGAAGCCCGCCCGGAACGCCTCCAGCACGTATAGCGTGTCGAGCCGTCCGCCGCACGGGATGCGCAGGGGCAGGAAGGACGCCGGGTAGCCTCCCGCCCCGGCCGCGGCGTCCTCCCCCGCGCGATCCGCCGCGGGGTAGCCGCAGCCGCCGCAGAGGAAGCCGAGCACCTTGGGGCCCGGCACGCGCGCGACGGAGAGCTCGGCGATGGCGCCCGTGAGGTACGCGTGCGGCGAGTTGAGCACGTCGCGAGCACCGACGGGGCATCCCACCACGCACTTCCCGCAGCCGCGGCAGCGCCGTTCGTCCACGTGCGACAACCCGTCCGCATCGATCGAGCAGGCCTCGAACGCGCACGTCTTCACGCACGAGGCGCAACCGCCGCACAGCGTGTCGTCCACCATCGAGACGTCGTGCACGTGCGGCACGGTGGAGCGGGTGAGAGCGAGCACGAGCGCCAGGGAGGCGGCGTCGGCCGCCTGCACCTTGTCGCGTCCGTTCGAGCCGTCGGCGCGCACGGGCACGACCATGACCCCGGGCTCCACCGTCTCGGCCGGATGCGTCCGTGGGTCGAGCGACCGGGCGTACCCCTCGTCGTCCACGTCGATCCGGAAACGCCCGCGCAGTTCGGCCGCCCACGCCGGCTCGTGCGGCTCGGCGAGCAAGAGCCCGCCCGCGGCCACGCGCATCTCCGCGTCCGGCGTCGCGAGCACGATCTCGAAGTCGCCCAGCCAGCCCGTCCCGTCGGCGATCCGCGCCTCGCTCACGAGGCGGGTGGCCGGGTGGCCCACCACGTAGGACCTCGTCGCGGCGAGCGTGCTTGCGCGAGCGCGGATCGCGGCATCGCCCCTGTCGGCCAACGTGACCTCGTACCCGAGCCGCAGGAGCCGCTCCGCCGCGACGAAGCCCTCGGTGGAGGCGCCGAGCACGAGCACGGAGCGGCGAGGGGCGATCTGCTCGGCCGGGGTCGGTCGCGCCACCGACGCTCGCAGCATCGCCACCCGGACGAGCGCCAGGGCCTTGCCCCGAGCGCCCGCCGGGTCGTCGCCGTGCGGGAGAGCCACCTGCTCGAGCAGGTTCGCCGTGATGATGCGGTTCGAGTCGACGCCGCACGCGACCAGCGCCTCGCGCAGGTGCTGTCCCGACAGGCTGCGCCGGTAGTGGTCGAACGAGTTGCCGCCCAGCACTACCGAGTCCAGCCCGTGCGCGCTGACGTCGCGGCGCATCCGGGACGTCGTCTCGGGGTCGAACAGGTCCTCGACGACAGCGACGACCTCCGCCTGCCCCGTGAGCTCCCCGGCCAGCGCATCGAGGTCCAGCGCGGGACCGATCCTGCCGCGACAACGCGACAGGTATACAGCGAGAGTCACGGCCCTCACCCCTTCCCCGACGGGCGCCCGCGCCGCGTCTGCCGGACGATCGGCGGCGGGTCCTCTTGGAATCAGATATCGGCCCTGTTCGCGGCGGTCTTGATAGCAGGGAGCGAACCGCACCTCGCCGAGAGGACGAAAGGGGGCCTCCGAGAGCGCCCGACGCGGGAGCGGGACCGACGTGTCAGGACGCCTCTCCGGCTTCGCGGTGGCCCATCACCAGGCGTTCGATCTCCTCGGCGATGACGGTGACGGGCATCACCGCCGCGGCCGCCCCGGCCTCGACGGCCGCCCTGGGCATCCCGAAGACGGTCGAGGAGCCCTCGTCCTGGGCGATGGTGGGGGCTCCGGCCCCCCGCAGCCGCTTCAGCCCGGCCGCCCCGTCGGCTCCCATGCCCGTCAGGATCACACCGAGCGCCCGCTTGCCGTGACTGTCGGCCACGGACTCGAAGAGCGTGTCGGCCGAGGGGACGTAGAGCTGTTCGGGACCGGGCTGGGCGAAGCGCAACGTCAGTCCGTCGACACGCGTGTTGCAGCCCGTGACGGCGAAGTACACGACGCCCGGCACCATGCGCTCCCCGTCCTCGGCGGCTCGCATCCGGATGGCGCAGCCCGCCTGGAGCCACGCCACGAGCCCGGGCACGAAACCGTCGGCGATGTGCTGCGCCACGACGATCGGCACGGGCAGGTCCTCCCGCAGCTCGCCCAGCACCGTCTGCAGCGCCGACGGCCCGCCGGTGGACGAGGCGACCGCCACGACGGCGAGCCCGCCCGGCGAGGCGAGCGGCGCGTCGGCGACCGCGTGCGCGGCGGCTGTCCGCCGGCGCCCGAGCACGTGCGTTATCACCGGCACGCGCGAGAGGATGCGCACCTTGCGTATCACGTCGGCGCCGATGCGCTGGAGGTCCGCCCAGTCCCGCGGCTCGGGCTTCTTGATGACCTCGAGCGCGCCGGCCGCGAGCGCGTCGAAGGCGCGC
The DNA here is from genome assembly GCA_014859305.1 of Coriobacteriia bacterium. Taxonomy (NCBI): domain Bacteria; kingdom Bacillati; phylum Actinomycetota; class Coriobacteriia; species Coriobacteriia bacterium. The sequence goes on along the minus strand of JACUUM010000006.1, from coordinate 44,125 downwards.
CCTATGCCCGGACCGTACACCGACGAGGAGACCACGAGGATCGGGGTGGGCGTGTAGGCCATGATGCGCTCGGTGGCCTCAAGCCCGTCCATCCTGGGCATGTGGATGTCCATGGTGACGAGGTCCGGGCGCAACCGGGCACACTTCTCGACGCCCTCGGCGCCGTCACGCGCCGTGTCCGCGACTTCGATCGAGGGGTCGCTGGCCAGGATCTGCGAGAGCATCTCGCGAGCGACCAGGGAGTCGTCCACGATCAGCACGCGGATCGGCTTGTCGTGCGGCAACGCGCCCCCCTGCTTCAGTGGATGAGCCGCTCGACCGTGTCCAGCAGCGTGTCCTGGTTGAAGACGGACTTGGTGATGTAGGCGTCAGCCCCGGCCTCGATGCCCTCGGCCTTCTCCTCGTCGCGCTCCAGCGAGGTGACGATCACGACCGGGATCTGCTCCAACACCGGGTCGCCCTTGATCGCGCGGGTGAGCTCGAAGCCGGTCAGATTGGGCATCTGCACGTCCGTCACCACGGCATCGACCTTCAAGCCCTCCCGCAGCTTGGTGAGTCCCGCCGCGCCGTCCATGGCGACCTCCACCTCGTAGCCGGCGGCCTCGAAGATGGACCGCTCGAGCTCGCGCGTCGTGAACGAGTCCTCGCATATCAACACGCGCCGCGGCCCCCTGCTCTCCTCAGCGGCGGACTCCCTGCGACGCGCGCCGGTGAGCGTGCGGGCGTTGGCCATCAGGTCCGGGACGTTCAGGATCGGCACGACCTCCCCTGCCCCCAGTATCGTGACCCCGGCGACGTTGTCCACCTTGCACAGGTGCGTACCGAGGTTCTTGATCACGATCTGCTGCTCCCCCAGCAGCGCGTCGACGATGAAGCCCATCCTGTGGCCCGAGAAGCCCACCGTGGCTATCGGCACCTTCGAGCCGGGAGCCGCCGCCTCCGAGGGCAGTGCGAGGATGTCGCCGAGGCGCACGAGCGGTACGGTTCGGCGCTGCCGCCTGATCACCTCGCGGCCCTCGACCTTGAGCATGCTCGACGGATCGATGCGCAGCGTCTCCTCGACCGACGCCGTCGGCAGCGCGAAGACCTGCCCGCCGACCTGCAACATCAGGGCCCGGATGATCGCTAGCGTCAGCGGGATCGTGAGGCGGAACCGGGTGCCCTCGCCGGACGTGGACTCGACGTCCAGCGAGCCCTTGAGCTTCTCGACGATGAACTCGCGCACCACGTCCATGCCGACGCCCCGGCCGGAGATCTCGGTGATGATCGGGCTCGTGGAGAAGCCCTTCTCGAAGATGAGGTAGGTGGCCTCGCGGTCGCTCATCGAGGCCGCCTCGTTCTCCGTCACGTAACCCTTGCGGACGGCCGTGGCCCGGACGGCGTCGGCGTCGATACCCTGTCCGTCGTCGGCCACCTCGATCACGATGTGATCGCCCTCCTGGCGGGCCGACATCCTGATCGTGCCCTTGGCCGACTTGCCCAGCGCGCGCCGCTCCTCGGCCGGTTCGAGACCGTGATCCACGGCGTTGCGCATGATGTGGATGAGCGGGTCGTTTATCTCCTCGAGCACCTTCTTGTCCAGCTCGGTGTCGCCGCCCTCGATGATCAGGTCGACGTCCTTCCTGTACGACCGGGCAAGCTCTCGCATCGCCCGCGGGAACGTGTTGAAGACCGTCGAGACCGGCAACATGCGTAACCGCATGCCCTGCTCCTGCAGGTCCGTGACGACGGTGGAGGAGCGGGAGGTGTCGTCCCCGTAGTCCTTCGTGAACGCCGCGTGGGCGCGCTTTCGCTCGACCAGCAGCGCATCCAGCAGCTCGATGTCGTCCGAGAGCGTCGACAGCAGGCTCTCGTCCTCCATCTGGACCGCCGACAGCCCCGCCTTGAGACGAACCCACGACTGCCAGATGTCGCTCATCTCCGTCGCGGCTGCGCGCAGCTCGCTGGCACGCTGCTCCGCCTTGATCTGCGTGATGACGACCTCGCTGATGAGGTTCAGGAGCGCATCGACCTGCTGAGTGCGTATCCGCACAGTGGTCTGCTCGCGCTTGTGCAGCGTCTCTTCGCGCTGCGCTCTATCCGGCTCGCCTCCGGGGAGTGTAAGCGGAGAAGCACCCGCCGCTCCCTCCTCCGCCCGGGCCGGCGGAGCCGCCTTGAGCTCCGCGGCGAGCCCGGCGGCCACCGCATGCGCTACGCCCTCCGCTGCCTCGCGCCGGCCGCCACCTGTCAGGGCTGCCAGGCGCGCGAGCAGGTCTTCCGGGTCCAACGCCGACGTGTCGCCGCCGGCGTTGTCCGAGAGGTACACCATGGCGTCGAGCGCCTCGAAGAAGCACTCCGAGAGCTCGGCGGAGTACGCCATGTCCTTATCGCGCACCCTCACCATGATGTCCTCGAGGCGGTGGGCGATGTCGCTGATCTCGAGCAGCCCGACCATTCGCGAGCTGCCCTTGAGCGTGTGGGCGTCGCGCAGCATCCGGTCGACGAGCGCCGCGTCGCCGGGCTCACTCTCCAGCATGATGACGCCCTCGTTCAGGCGCTGCAGGAGGTCGGTGGCCTCCTCCTGGAACTTCGATATGAACGCCGAGCGGTCGAACTCGACCATCCTCGCGGTCCCTTCGCTGCAGGCGGTCCTCGCCGGGCCTTACCCGACGATCTTGAACGCCGCGCCTACCTGGCTCGACTCGTTAGCCAGCGTGGAGAGCTGCTCCGCGGAGGATGCGACCTGCTTGCTCCCGGCTGCCGTCTGCTGCGCGACCGAGGCGACCTCCCGCATCGCTTTCACGACCTGGTCGGTGGCGCTCTTCTGCTGCTGCGTGGCCGCGGAGATCTCCTTGGCCGCCACGGTGGTCTGTTCGACCATCTCGAGGATCTGGTCCAGGCTCCCCCCGGTCACGTGCGCGAGGTCCACCCCGCCCTGGACCTGCTTCAGCTCCTGCTCCGTGGAGATGACGAGGTCGTTGGCCGCCGATTGGATCTCCGTCATGATCGTCGAGATCTCCCCGGTCGAGTCCACCACCGACTCGGCCAGCTTGCGGATCTCGACGGCGACGACCGAGAACCCCTTGCCCGCCTCGCCGGCGCGCGCGGCTTCGATCGCGGCGTTGAGTGCGAGGATCTTGGTCTGGTCCGCGATGGAGTTGATCATCGAGAGCACCTGGCCGATCTGCTGGCTGCGCTCGCCCAGCGCGAGGATCTTGTTCGCCGAGGTCTGGGCGCGCGATTTGATCTCCTCCATGGCCGAGAGTGTGTTGAGCACGGCCTGCTGCCCGCTCTCGGCGCTGCCGAGACTCGCCTCGGCCATCCGCACGACCTGGTCGGCGTTGTCGGCTATCTGGCGGTACGTCGCGGCGAGCTCCTCCATCGTCGCGGTGGTCTGGCTGATCGAGGCGGCCTGCTCCGCCGAGCCCGACGCCTGCTGCTCGGTAGCGGTCAGGATCTCGGTCGAGGACTCCGCCAGCCGGCGTGACGACTCCTGCGTCTGTTTGATCAGGTAGACGATGAGGTCGATCATCTGGTTGTACGAGTGGGCGAGCGTGCCGAACTCGTCCGCGGTCTCGACGGCGACCTTGCGTCCCACCTCGCCCTGGCATGCCGCCTTCACACTGTCTACGACGCGGTCCAGCGGCGTCATGAAGCGCGAGCCGATCGTGACGAAGAGGACGACCCACACGACGCCGAGAGCGACGAAGGTAGCGCCGAGGATGAGCACGTCCGACCAGAAGCCGGCGGTGCCGCGCACCGCGTCGCCGAAGAGCGACCACATCACCCACATCTGGATGACGTTGAGCATGATGACCAGGCCGATGTTGACCAGCGAGTACTTGTACAGGAACTTCGACCTGACCTTGTCCAGGAGCCCCTTCATCGTACGTCGCCTCTCCTCCGATGCCTCAGTCCGCTGCTCCCACCGGCTGGAGCACGCGCTCCAGGTTCACCAGCCCCACGAGCCTGTCGTCCACGTACACTGAACCGGAGATGTAGTCGGCGTGGACCTTGCCGACGATGCTCACCGGCGGTTCCAGCGCGTCCTTGGGCACTTCGACGATGTCGCCTATGGCGTCCACCACAGCCGCGGTGACCGCCGACTCCCCCTGCAGCACGATCGCCGGCAGGCACTCGGTGGATCCGCCCGACGGAAGCTTCATCAGGCGAGCAAGGTCCGTCACGGACACGATCTCGCCCCGTATGTTGACCACGCCGAGGACGTGATCGGGGACGCAGGGTATCGGTGTCAGCGAGTACTCCTGGTAGATCTCTCGCACCTCCGTCACGCGCACCGCGTAGCACTCCTCGCCGAGTTCGAACAGCAGCAGCGTGAGGGACTCCTCGCCGTGCTCCTCCTCGGCCTCCTGCGCGAGCGACAGCGCCCGGCGCTTCAACTCCTCGAGGGCCGCGGCGTCCAGGGCGGACCCCAGCGCGGGATCGCCGCTCATGCGACGTCACCCGCGACCAGACCGAGATCGGGCACGACCGCGCGAAGGTCGAGCACGAAGACCAGGTCGGGCTCCATCCGGCACACGCCGAGCATCTTCGAGGTGAGGGCGTGCAGCCGGGGAGGATCCTGGACGCAGCCCGGCGTGACCGAGACGACATCCTCGACCTCGTCCACGGCGAGCGCGACGAGCGCCTCGTCCAGCCGCCCGATGATCATCGGTGTCTCCAGCGTGAAGGGCCGCGGCTCCATGCCGAGGAGGATGCGAAGGTCGACGAGCGGGACGACCACGCCGCGCAGGTTCACCATGCCCACGAGCGCCGGCATCGGGTCGGGTACGTCGGTGTACGCGACCAGGTGCTGGATCTCCTGGACGCACTCGATCGGGAGCGCGTAGCGCTGGCCCTCCAGACGGAACACCACGAGCCTCTCCGAAAGGAGGGGCGAGGGGGCGGTGGGAGCCGGCTCGCCGGGCGCCGCCGGGACCTCCTCCGCCACCGCGGCGGCGGGTTCCCGGCCCGCCCGCTCCCCCGAGGGCGCGCGCGACTTCCGCCGCTTGCCTGCGGCGGGCCCGTCGCTCGTGCTCTTGCGTGGGCTCATCGGCGGTCCGTCCGTCGGTGCACGATCACGAGAACCTCAGCACTCGGTCCAGTTCTTCGGCGCTGACCAGCCCGTCCTTCACCTTCTCGAGACCCGAGGCGGAGAGTGGGCGCATCCCGGCGGCCTGCGCGGTCGCACCGATCCCGGCGGCGGCGGAGCCGGCTGCGACGGAGGCACGGACGGGCTCGGTGAAGGGAAGTACCTCGAAGACCCCCGTCACGCCCGCGAACCCGGTCATCGCGCATGCGGGGCACCCGGCACCGGCCCTGGTCTCGAGCCCCTTGGGGGCGCCGGGGATCCCCGCCGCGAGGCTCGAGGCCTCCTCGGCGACGCAACGGGCGCAGTTCGTCCGGACGAGACGCTGACCGACCCCGAGGGTGAGCGCCGACGCGAGGCTGTTGGGCTCGGCTCCGATGTCCAACATGCGGCGTACGCCGGAGACGATGTCGCCGGCGGCGTAAGTGGCGATGACGAGCTTGCCCAGCCCGGCGGCCTCGATCGCGAGATGCACCTCCTCGACGGATTGCAGGGAGTCGATCGCCATCACGTCCGTGTCCTGCCGCATCCCCGCGGCGAAATAGGAGGAGGCGCCGACGGGCGACCCCGGGTTGACGAGCACCTGCGCCACGGCAGGGAGCTCGTACTCGATCGCGCGCTCCACGGAGTAGACGGTCTTGCCCGCGTGGGCGGCGTGGGCGAGCAGCGCGTAGTAGGTGGACGAGGCGCCAGCCGCCACGGGCGCGCAGACGAGCAGCATGCCGCGCCCGCGTTCCACCATCGCGTGCAGCGCGCGCGCCTCGGCCTCGCTCATGCCCAGTTCGTGCAGCGTGCGAGGCGTAGGCTCGGCCGAGGCCAGGGATATCACCATCCGCTGGCCCGCCACGGTCGGCACGGTGGAGAGGGTGACGACCAGGTCCCTGTCCGCGAGTCGCGCGTGCAGGCGCCCGAACGCCGGGACCCCGGCTCCGACGGAGCCCAGATGCGCGAAGCTCTTGAAGCCCTCGATCAGGGGCTGCTGCATCGACAACGGCGCGCTGGACACCTTCTCCAGTCTCCCCTCGATCCTGAAGACCAGGAAGAAGTCGTCCTTGTACGGAAGGAGGTGGATCCCGCTGGCCCTGCGGCGGACGGCCTGCTCCAGGATCTCCGCCACGAGAACCGCGACCTTGCCGGCATCCGCGACCGCAAGGACGTCCAGGTCGATCGAGGGCGCGCCCTCGGGCGCGGCGGAGACGGCCACGCGGTCGATCGTCTCGCCTGCCGTCGGCGCCTCCTCGGCCTCCGCGGCGGGCTCGGCGCCGGCGACCCGGGTCTCAGGCTCGGGGACGGCGACGGGCTCTTCGGCGACGGGGACCTCGAACAGGTCCTCGGCGCTGAACACGATCTCTTCCTCGGCGGACTCGTCCGGCTCGGGTGCCGCGGCCGGCTCCGCCTCGGCCGGCACGGCGGGCTCCGGCTCGGGCTCGGGCTCGAGTGCCGCCGCGAGCTCGGGCGAGGGCTCGGCCGCGGGGACGGGCTCGGACGCGGGCGCCGCCTCGGGCGCCGGCTGCGCGCCGTAGTACTGGGCGAGCGCGCCGAGGACCGACGCGGGGTCGGCCAACACGGGCTCCAGGTCCACGCCGAGCTCGGCGGCGACGGAGTCCAGCGTGAACACGTCGGTGGGACCGCCGATCGCGATGGTCAGCATCCCCTCGATCTCGAAGAGCGGCAGGAAGCGCCGCTCGCGCGCCACGCCGGCGGGCACGAGGGCCAGAGCGGACTCCTCCGGCGCGTAGCTCGAGAGGTCGACCTGCGGTATCCCCATCTCCTCCTCGAGCACGGCACGGACGTCGGCCTCCGTCACCAGCCCGCGCTCGAGCAACAGGGCGCCGGGGTCCTTGGCTTGCGCCTCCGCCGTCTCCCGCACGGAGACGAGCTGTTCGGCGGTCAGCGACCCGGCGGCCACGAGGGTGTCGAGCACCCTTCCGGTCATGGTGTTCGCGCCCACGCCGGACCCGCCTACCCCTGGACCTTGGACAGTTCCTCGGCGACCGCCGAGAGCAGCTTCTCGGGCTCGATCGGCTTAGTGAGGTACTGGTTCGCTCCGGTGCGGATGCCCGTTGCCATCGACTGCTCCTCGGTCTTGGCCGTCAGCATGACGATCGGGATCGCCTTGTACTTGGCGTCGAACTTGAGCAGCCGGCAGACGCGGTAGCCGTCCAGCTTCGGCAGCATCACGTCGAGCAGGATCAGGTCGGGCATCTCCGCCCGCGCGGTCTCCAGCGCCTCGGCGCCGTCCGCGGCGGTGATCACCTCGTAGCCGCCCCCGACCAGGATGGCCTTGATCATCTCGAGGACCGTTGGGCTGTCGTCGACCGCGAGGATGCGCGCGTTCGCCATCAGGACTCCCTCCACACCCGACGTGCGCGTCACTACTGTATCGGTCGTGTGGCACGGCTCGCTTTAGGCGTCCGACGCACAACGCCTAGCCGTCCGAGGACGCCTTCCGACACTCTAGCAGAGAACGCTCGACCGTCTTGACGAGCAGATCGGTCTGGAAGCCGCCCATGAACACCGACCACTCGCCGCGAGGTTCAACGGACAGCGCCCTCAGCGCGTTCTCGTAGCTGCGGGACGCCGCATCCCACTTGCGCTGGGACTTGTAGAGGTTGCCGAGGTTCAAGTGCGCCAGGGCGAAGTCGGCGTCGATGTAGATCGTCTTCTTCAGCTCCGACACCGCGCTGGGGACGTCCCCTTGGCGCTGGTGGATGATGCCGAGGATGAATCGCGCCGAAGGCAGCAACGGGTTCACCGCCAGCGCGCGGCGGCAAGCGGCGAGCGCCTCGGCGTAATCACCGAGGTCGGCATGCACGTACGCGGCGAGCAGGTGGGCCTCCGCCCCCTCGGGGTCCGCCTCCTCGAGCCGTTCGACCACGGCCAGGACCTCCTCTGGCCGCCCCGTTCCGGCGAGCCGGCGAGCCTCCTCGAAGAGGGCCTCGGTCTCGGAGGATGCCTCGACCTCGCTCGCCCCGTCGGCGGGCTCCGGCCGGGACGTACCGCTCTCGGCCTTCGCGACGGCGCACCGCTTCGTCGTCCCGGCGCCGTCCGGCCGTGCCTTGCCGTCGGGAGCGGCCGGCGGGACCTGGAGCGGCGCGACCGCGAAGGGCCTCGCGACGGGTCTCCGGTAGAGGAACACGCCTCCGACCTCGAGCGGCTCGAACGCCGAGGAGATGTTGGTGAGCGTCTCGGAGTGCCCGACGAAGAGGTAGCCGCCGGGGTTGAGCATCCGGTAGAAGTTCTCGACGACACGGCGGGTCGACTCGAGCTTGAAGTAGATGGTGACGTTGCGGCAGAAGACGGCGTCCCATGCTCCCATGAGGGACAGCGGGTACGGCTCCTTGATGAGGTTGTGATACGAGAACTCCACCATCGAGCGCGTCTGCCTGCGGACGCGCTGCCCCGCCTCGGTCTCCTCGAAGTGCCTTCTGACCACCTCCGGCGGGACGTTGAGCAGCGACTTCGTTGAGTAGACCGCGCGGCGGGCCACGTTCAGAGCGGCGGTCGACACGTCCGTCCCCAGCACGTGCGGCTGCCGGCCGAGGCCCTCCAGCCCCGCTTCGGCCAGCGTTATCGCGATCGAGTACGGCTCCTCGCCCGTGGAGCACCCCGCCGACCAGATCCGGATCGCGTGCTGCCTCCCTTGCGGCCGCGAGCGCATCACTTCCGGGAGCACGTGGTCGCGCAGCGCCTCGAACTGAGCCGGGAACCGGAAGAAGCTCGTCTCGTTGATGGTGACGAGGTTCATGAGTTCCTTGAACTCGTCCTCGTCGGCCGTGAGGATGCGGAAGTACTCGTCGAAGCTCTCGAAACCGCGGCGGGTGGTACGGGTCACCAGCGAGATCCGCAGCGAATCCCGCTTGCTGTCCTCCAGGTAGATGCCTGAGTGGCCGTTGATGTAGTCCCGGAAGCGGGTGAACTCATCGGCGGTGAGGTCCTTTGGCAGGCCGAGGGGCTCCAGCATCGGTTAGAGCTCCGCCGCCGACTCCTCGTCGAAGGCCTTCTCGATCAGCCCCGCCGAGTACATGCCGAAGAGGATCTTCGCTGTCTCGAAGTCGTTGTAGCCGGTGAGCTGCGCCAGTTCCCGTACCGAGCGCCCGCCGTGCAGGTAGCACAGGAGCATCCACTCTTTGGGCTTCAGGTGGATCTCCATGGACTTGTCGCCGGGCCCTGCCGCCATCACGAACTCGGTCTCCAGTGTGGGGATCTTCTGCCTGATGCGGTTCCACAGCTCGAGCCGGCGCGAGGACTCCATGATGACGTTCTCGACCGAGACCGAGATGCCGATGTCCTCCTCCTCACACGTGTCCTCCGGCTCGAAGCGCAGCTGACCCTCCTCCCACCTGAAGAGGTCGAACAGCGTATCGTTGATCTGCTCCTGGATGAAGCTCTCGAGCACCTTGGCCTCCAGGTAGCCCTCGTCCACGAGGATCTGGCCGAGGCGGCGCCCCGCCTTCTCCTTCTTCTGGATCTTCTGGAGGCCCAGGGCCTGGCGGAGCTGCTTCTCCGAGATCACCCCCGCTCGCGCGAGCCGGCGGCCGAGCGACTCCCGGTTCCAGTTGGACGAGGCGAAGAAGACCCTGCCCGAGTCGAAGCAGACCTTGCCGGTCGCCTCGCCGTTCTCCATGTAAAGGGTCCCGGTCTTCCTCCCGGACGCGAGCAGGCGGAACATGTCCGGGAGCGAGAAATCCCTGAGGTTTCCCTCCAGTGCCAACGGTCACCTCCGAGCCGTGTGGGACGGCTGCCGTCGCAGGGCCGGAAAGCGTGCGCGCGCACCGAGCGGTGCGTCCGGACTCGTCCGCGGGCGCAGTACGAATGCTAGCATCGCCCACGACCCCTTGGTAGGGCGGCGGTGTCCGGTCCTAGCGGCGCACGCCGCCCCCGCGCTCGAGCAACCCCTCGTAGAGCCGCTCGAAGCCGGCGATCCTGCTCCCCCAGTCGAAGCCCTCGCCCCACCGGCGCAGCGCCTCTCGATCCCACCGGCGGTCCATCGCCGCGGAGATGGCGCCGGCCAGCGCTGCGGGGTCTCCGGAAGGCGCCTGGATGCCGTACGCGTCCCCGGGAAGCACCTCTCCGAGGACGTCCGGGGTGCCGACGACCGGACAACCGCACAGCATGGCCTCCACGAACACGAGCCCGAAGCTCTCCATCAGGCTGGGCAGGACGAAGAGATCCGCCGCGCTGTAGTAGTCGGAAAGCGCGGCGGAGGGCTTGACCCCCTCGAAGCGCACCCGCCCGTCGATCCCGCGGCTGCGGGCGAGGTCGCGCAGGGCCGCCTCCTCGGGGCCCTCGCCGACGAGAAGCACGCGCGGTGAGGTCCCGCGTTCGTGCAGCAGGGCGGCGGCCTCAAGCAGGGAAGCGGGGTCCTTGCGCGGGATGAGCGCCCCCACGAAGAGCAGCACCGGTTCGTCGGCATCGACGCACAGGCGGGCGCGGGCCTCGCGACGCGGCACCGGCCTGAACGCCGAGGCGTCCAGCGGATTGGGCAGTACGTGGCGGCGGACCCGTCGCATCGAGTCGCCGAAGAGCCGCTCGTACCGGCCCTCGACGAACCGGCTCACGAAGACCAGGTCGCGCGCGAGCGCCACGTTTCGGCGCACCAGCGCCCGGTGCGCCTCCTCGCGGGCGGGTTCGGCGAACTCGATGTAGTGGGTCGAGTGCACGGTGGAGACCACCGGTACTCGAGCGAGCATCGCGGCGAACGGGAAGCGGGCCTCGGGGGCGTGGACGTGGGCGACCTCGGGGGCGAAGGCCGAGCGCGCCTCGGAGAAGGCCGCGGCCTTGGAGGCCACCCAGCGCCAGGACCAGGCCGTGCCGAAGTGCGCCTTGAGCCGGGGGACCGCGAGCGCCGTGGGCCCCGCGAGGGCACGAGAGCGTCGAGGGCCGCGGAACCCGGCGGTGCCGAAGACGGCGACGCCGTCACGGAGGCGCGGCCAGGGCTCGACGTAGGGGACGTTGTCGGCGAGCACCGCGACCTCGTGACCGCGATCGCGAAGAGCGCGGGCGAGGCCCCACAGGTGTGAAGGGATCCCGCCCGCGGACACGCCGCCGGCCTCGGGTGGCACCGGGCCGACCTGGAGGATCCTCATGACTGGGCATGCTACCAGAAGGAGGCGGGGTGCCGGGAGGCCCGGCGGCCAGAGCGACGTCGTTTAGCTCGCGGCGCGACGAGGGAAGAGAAGGCAGCAGCGGCCGGCCGAGGACGAGGAGTGTGAGGACGGTATGAAGTTCATGCAGGAAGAAGGGTCCGTACTGACGTGCATGGTCACTCAGTGCTCGTACAATCAGGCCGAGGAGTGCCATGCCGAGGAGATCCAAGTCGGCGCCGGGCACGCCACGTGCGATACCTTCACGACCTCCGGTGCGATCGAGAGGGCTCGCGACGAGGGAGAGGTGGGCGCCTGCGACATGACGCAGTGCCACTTCAACTCGAACCGGGATTGCGACGCCGCCGGGATCACCGTCGGATCGCACGAGCAGCACGCGGACTGCGTGACCTACCGGCCCGAGATGCCGGCGTGAGAGGGGCTCTGCCATCTCGACCCCGGGGGCCGCTCGACGAGCGGCCCCCGTCGCTCGCGGATGCTCCCCCCGACGCGAGGGTCAGTACCCGGCGTACGCCCCGGAACCCGCCATCCTCTCGGAGCTCAGCCTGTCGACCAGCTCGGCGACGGGTATCCCCGGCAAGGTCTCGATGCGTATCGTCCCTCGGGAAGCGAGGGCGAGAGAGACCTTCTCGGCCGTCACGTTGTCCGGCGCCTCCAGGATGTTCACGAAGTCGTACTCCCCGAGCGTCGCGTACTGCTCGCGCACGGTCGCTCCCATCTCCTGGATCTCCCTGTCGACCTCGAGGATGCGCTCCGGGTTCTCCCTGATCGTCTCCGCTCCCTTGTCCGTGAGCTTCGTCAACATGATGTAGACCGGCATAGGCCGCCGCCTCCCTGGGATCGGCGCACCGGCTCGGGTGCGCATGCTCGCATCTCGCGCTATCTACCCGTTGGGCGTGGAGCACGACGCGCGCCCGCCGCCCCCGCCATGCATCCCGGTCCTACCTCGCGGCGACGGTGATGAGCCCCGAGAGCCGCGCCGGAAGCCCGGTATCGGGGTGCAGCAGGCCGCGCGCCCCGAGAAGACCCGGCACGTAGGCGACGGTCCACCCCAGCCCCCAGGCGAGCGAGATGCTCGGAGGGAACGGGCGCTCGGGCCCGCTGAGTGCGAGGTCGTACACGTACATGAGCAGGGTGCGTCCCCACAGGCGCGCGGCGAGTCCGCGGTAGGTCATGTCCACGAGCATGAGCGTCGCGAGCAGCGCCACGGCGTGCGCCGGCACCGGGACGGCCGCCCGCATGACGGGGAACGGCCAGGCGAGCATCGTGACGGCCAGCGAGACGAGCCCGTCGAGCAGTCCTGCGGCGACCGCCGGGCGCGGCGCGGCGGGCCCGTTCACCACGTAGCCGCCGATGCTAGGCATCGCCGCGCCCGGCCGCTTCCCGCGCCGCTTGGAGCGCGCTCACGAACGAGGAGGCCTCGGCGGCGCTCGACATGCCGCCGTCGTCGGCGAGCAGGACGCCGCCCGCGCGCGCGATCAGACCCACGCGGGAACCGGCGGCCACCGCGCGCATCGGCCCGGAGGCGAGCTCGACGGTCGGGATACCGCCGACGAACGAGAGTCTGGCGCGCCGCACCGCCGCCACCAGCGACGCGACTCCCTCGGGCTCGAGGCCGCCGCCCCCGTGTACGCCGGCGAAGCCGGCGCGGGCCGCCGACGACACGAACGCGCGGGCGTCCCCGTCCGTGTGCAGCAGCGCCGGCAGCCCGCCCGCGGCGGCGGCCTCGGCGAGGCGCTGGAGGCGGGGGAACACCTCGGCGAACGCGAAGTCCGGCGGCACCAGCGGGCCACTCGATCCGGTAAGGTCCTCGGCGAGCACGACGGCACCCGCGCCCGCGGCCGCCGCTACTCGCACCGCTTCCGCGGCGCTCTTCTCCGCCTCGTCGAGTGCGGGACGAAGCGAGGAAGGGTCCTCCGCCGTGGCGCGCAGGCCGTCGGTCCATCCGAGCTGGTGGAGCACGCGACCCAAAGGCGCCGCCACCTCTGCGATGGGCTCGCAGGCGCGCTCGGCCACGACCGGCATCGCGGCCTCGGACCCCGGGGGCACGAAGACGAAGTCGAGGTCGAGCTTCTCGCAGGCCCCGGGGAGCGCCTCGACCGGCTCTCGGGAGCCGCCCAGGGCGAGCAGCACCTCCGGAGGGGCGAACGTCAGCCCGACCGCGACGGGCGCGTCCGGCGCACCCGCCAGCGCTCTGGCGAACCGAGAACCGGCACGAGGTGGCGACATGACAGGATTGTACCGCCGCTCGGCGGATGCCTGACGGGCGGGACCCCCCGCTACGTGCGCGAGCCGCCGCGTCCGGCCGCCGCGTTCCCCGCCGGCGGCCGCCGCGGCGGCCCTTGCGCTGCCGTCACGCGCCGGTACCCCCCATGACCGCCCGGACGGAGCTGCGGGGAATGGGCGACCGCGTCGCTCGCGTCCGATCCGCGTGACGGCGGGTTCTCTTTCCCGCGCTCGGTCCCGGCCTAACGGCGGGCGGGCGCAAGAGGAGCGAACACTTGTTCGCCCACGCCGGACATGGTAGCCTCGGCGCGACGGCAGGGCACCGACCCCTCGCGAGGTCCTCGATGGCGTTCGCCTCCCTCAATCCCGAACAGCTCGCGGCGGCCACGCACGGAGATGGGCCGCTGCTGGTCGTGGCGGGCGCGGGAACGGGCAAGACCGCCACCCTCGCTCATCGCGTCGCGCACCTCATCCGGTGCGGCACCGCGCCCTCACGGATCCTGCTGCTCACCTTCACGCGCCGCGCGGCCGCCGGCATGCTCCGCCGCGTCGACGCGATCCTCGCCGAGGAGGCCGCGGAGGCACGGACGGCCGGGCGGGTGTGGGGCGGGACGTTCCACGCCACGGCAGCGAGGCTGCTGCGCCTGCACGGCGGGGCGATCGGGTTGCACCCCGCCTTCACCATCCTCGACCGCGGCGACTCGCAGGACCTCCTCGGCGTGGTGCGCACGGAGTCGGGGCCGGCCAAGACGGAGCGCCGCTTCCCGTCCGCCTCGGCATGCTCGGACGTGTACAGCCGCTGCGTGAACTCGGGCTCGCGCCTCGCCGACGTCCTCTCGTCGGCGTTCCCCTGGTGCCGGGAGCACGCCGAGGACCTGCGGCTGCTCTTCGAGGCCTACGTGGACCGCAAGGAACGGCAGCGCGTGCTCGACTACGACGATCTGCTGGTCTTCTGGCGCGCGCTGCTCGCCGACCCGTTCGCCGGTCCCGAGGTGCGCTCGCGCTTCGACGCGGTGCTCGTCGACGAGTACCAGGACACCAACGCCGTCCAGGCCGAGATCCTCTCCCTGCTGGCGCCAGAGGGGCGCGGTCTCACCGCCGTCGGCGACGACGCCCAAGCGATCTACTCGTTCCGTGCCGCCACGGTTCGCAACATCCTCGACTTCCCGAAGCGCTTCCCGGGAACGGCGGTGGTGACGCTTCACCGCAACTACCGAAGCACGCCGCAGGTCCTCGCCGCGACGAACCGCGTGATCGAGCTCGCGTCGGAGCGCTACCCCAAGGAGCTGACCGCGACCCGGCCCGCGGGCGAGCGGCCCCGCCTCGTGACCTGCCAAGACGAGGACGAGCAGGCCGCGTTCGTCGCCACGGAGGCGTTGCGGCTGCGGGAGTGCGGGACGGCCCTTCGCGACCAGGCGGTGCTCTTCCGCGCCGCACACCACAGCCTCGCGCTCGAGCTGGAGCTGGCGCGGCGCGACATCCCGTTCCGCAAGTACGGAGGGCTGCGCTTCGCCGAGACGGCCCACGTGAAGAACGCCTTGGCGTTCCTGCGGCTGGCCGAGAACCCGCTGGACGAGGTGGCGGCGGCGCGCGTGCTGGCGCTCGTGCCCGGCGTCGGACCCGCCACATCACGCCGGCTGACCGGAGCGCTGGTCGAAGCGGGCGGGTCGTTCGCGGCATGGGAGCGGGTCGAGCCGCCCACCGCCGCCCGGGAAGCCTGGCCGGCTCTTCTGGCGCTGATGCGCACGCTGGCCGGCGCCCCTCCGCTCGAGCTGCCCGCGCAGCTCCACGCCGTCCGGCACGCCTTCGGGCCCGCGATCGTCGCGCGCCGGGGCGACGCGGCATCACGCCTCCGGGACCTGGAGCAGCTCGAGGCATCCTCGGCACGATCCGGCGAGCGCGGGCGGTTCATCGCCGAGCTCGCGCTCGACCCGCCGTCGTGGACGGAGGACCCTGCCGGGACACCGGGGCTGGACGACGACTGGCTGAACCTCTCGACGATGCACTCGGCCAAGGGCCTGGAGTTCGACGCGGTGTTCGTCATACACGCCGCGGACGGCAACATCCCCTCCGACATGGCCGCCGGATCGGCCGAGGAGATCGAGGAGGAGCGGCGGCTCTTCTACGTGGCGTGCACGCGCGCCCGCGACCGCCTCTACGTGTGCCACCCGCTGCGCTACTACCTGGCCGGGCGCCCCGGCACCGACGTTCACGGTTACTCCCAGCTCACGCGCTTCATGCCGGAGCGGGTGGCGGAGTGCTTCGAGCGCACGCGTGCCGGCGGACCCGACGCGGATGGGGCAGCCGGGAGCGGGATGGGCGCCACCACGACCGCCGGCGTCCGGGAGAGCCTGAAGGCGAGCTGGTAGGCTTCCCTCCGCCCGGCCGCGGCACGGGTGAGGGACCGAGCGGCTAGAGACGCGCGACGCCTGCCGCGACGAGCGCGGAGACCGCTCCCACGAGCCCGAACGCGATCGCGACGCCGAGCGCCACCGCTGCGAAGCCCCGCTTCCACTCCATGTCGAGCAGCCACGCGGCCGCCGAGCCCGAGTACGCACCCGTGCCGGGCAGCGGGATCGCGACGAACACGGCGAGCCCGAAGAAGCCGTACCTCTCCACGAACGGGTGCGCCCTCCTCCGGATCGACTCGAGCTTGCGGTGGATCCAGCCGCCTTCCGGGAGGAGTTCGTAGACGAGTTCGAGTCCCCAGTACGTGGGCAGGAAGATGAGCGCGTTGGCGACCAGGATGAGCGGCAGGTAGGCGAGCTCGCGCTGCTGGAACGCGAGCGGGACGGCGCCGCGCAGCTCCACCCAGGGCACCAGGGTGAGGACGACGTACTTGAGATACGGCGGCAGGTCCTGAAGCATGCGGTCTCCGCGAGGTTCTCGGCTCACACGGTCCGGGAGAGTGTACACGACCGGAGAGAGGCGCAAGGCGCCTCGAGCACGAGCCCCTCTCGCCGATGCCCAGCGTGTCGTGGCGCTACGCGAGCACGATGCCGCCGCGTCCCCGCTCCTTGGCGCGGTACAGGGCGACGTCCGCCTCCCTAAGGACGGCCTCCAGGTCGGCAGAGCCGTCGACCGGGATGATCCCGATGCTGAGACCCAGTCCCGCCTCCCGGGCTCCCGCCACGAACTCGCCCGCCGCCACGTCGCGCATCCGGCCTGCGACCTCGCACGCCTCCTCGACCGTCGCTCCTTCCAGCAGCACGCCGAACTCGTCGCCGCCGAAGCGGGCCAGCACGTCGGAGGCGCGCGCCTGCGTCTGCAGCAGCAGCGCGAGGTTCACGAGCGCCTGGTCGCCCTCCAAGTGGCCGAAAGTGTCGTTGTACGCCTTGAACCCGTCGACGTCCATGAGCATCACCACACCGGGCATCCCCCGGCGCGCCCGGGGTATCGCCCGCTTCACCTCCTCCTCGAACAGCCAGCGGTTGGCCAGGCCGGTGAGCGCGTCGTGCGTGGCCATGTACGAGAGGCGCCGCTCCTGCATGCGGACCTCGGTGACGTCGTAACAGACGCCGATGTGCCCCCCGCCGGCCTGGGCAGAGAGTCCGCGGATGGCGCAGTCGAAGGTCCGGACGCGCCCCTCGACGCCTCGGACGTGCAGCTCGACGGTCGCCGAGTCCCCGGGCGGGGTATGGCGCAACGCGCTCCGGAGGCGTTGCAGGTCCTCGGGTGGCAGCGCGGCGGGGAACCCCGACTCGTCGGAGGGGCCTGCGAGGGCGAGCCACTCGTCGTTCGCCGAGGAGAGTCTCCCCTGCTCGTCGGCGATCCACGCAGGGAGGGGCAGCTCGGAGAGCGGCGGCACCAGCCCGCCGTGATCGGTCTCGGACGGGGAAGGCATGCTCTCGGCGGCTCCCTCCTCGGCGCGGTTCTCGCCGGGCATCATTCCCGCCCATCGGGCGTGGAACGCCGCGCGAAGGAGGAAGCCCGCCGTCGCCGGCGCGGCGAGGCGGGCCTCTTCGGTGTCATCCGGGCGGATCATCACCCGGTTCGCTGATGGTGGAGGCGCGGAGAATCGAACTCCGGTCCACGGCAGACCCCTGGGAAGCATCTCCAGGCTCAGTCACCGTTTGGGTTTCGGTCGGGGCGACGCTCGGTGACACGCGTGCCCGTCCCTAGACGGTGGGTTTCCCCTGCGGCCTACCGTCGTCGGCTGCGGGGTGAGTCCCCTTGATGGCGTCGGGTCCGGGAACGGGGACGCACTCCCGGGCGACGTCGCTAGCCTAGTCTAGGCAGCGAGAGCAAGATCGTTGTCGACGCTTGGCGTCTTGTACCCCTGTTTAACGAGGCGAGGAGACCTCGGCCTGCTTCTTCCCTCAGGACTGTCGTGTCGAATCCAGTCGCCCCCGTAAGGGGCCGGAACGACGTGTCAAGGTTCCGGTCGCGGGACAGTATCATACCCCCTCCGCGCGCTCCGGCGCGACCCTTGCCCGGGCTCGACCGCCGTGTCGCGCGGACTCCCCCGCCCTCGTCGTGCAAGCGTCGTGCCGCGGGTATCAACCGGAGGTGACACCTACCGAGGAGGGGCCCGATGACCAGGCTCGTCGACGTGACGGTCCCCGTGCGCGAGGGGATGCCCGTCTACCCCGACAACCCCGCCGTGACCGTCGAGCGCGTTCGCGAGGTGGAGGGCGGCGCCCCCTCCACGCTCTCCCGCCTGTGCATGGGCACGCACACCGGCACGCACGTCGACGCCCCGATGCACTTCCTGGGCGCGGGCGCGCCGGGGATCGACGAAATGCCGGGCGAGGTCATGGTGGGAGCGGCGCGGGTGATCGAGATCGCCGACGAGCGAGCGGTCACGGCGGACGAGCTAGCCCGGCACGACCCCCGACCGGCGGAGCGGCTCCTGCTCAAGACGCGCAACTCGGCGCTGTGGTCGTCCGAGGGGTTCCGGCCCGACTACGTCCACCTCACGACCGAGGCCGCGGAGCTGCTGGCCGACAGGCGGATCGCCCTCCTCGGCGTGGACTACCTGTCGGTGGGCGGCTACCGGTCCAACGGCCGCGAGGTGCACCGCGCATTGCTCGGAGCGGGAATCTACCTCATCGAGGGTCTCGACCTGAGCGACGCGCGGGCTGGGAGCTGCGAGGTGTACTGCCTGCCGCTGCGACTCGCCGGCGCCGAAGGCGCGCCGGCCCGCGTGCTGCTCCGGCAGTAGGTCCCGGCGGCAGGGCGAGGCGATCCGAGGGAGGGCCCGGGATGGCGGAGTTCCAGGTGAGCGAGTTGTGTATCGACGGCGAGCGGGTGCCGTTCGGCAACGCGACCCTGCGCACCGTCGACGGGACACTGGCGCAGACGTGGGAGCTCACCCTGCAGGCCGCGCACATGCTGCGACGGGACCCGCGCCAGCGCGTCAGGCTGTGGATGCGCACGCAGCACGCCGGCGACCTCGAGGGCTTCGCGACGGTGAGGGTCTCGGGGCACCGGGACCGGGAGACCGAGCTGTACTACGGCGTGGAGTTGGAGGGCCTGGACGAGCTGCACGAGGCCTCTCCGGGCTGCGGCCCGCAGCGGCCTGCCAGCTGAGGCCGTCCGGCCCCGCTGCCCGCCGGCGCCCTACGGCACGTTCGACTCCCACGAGGGCGTCCCGCCCTCGGCGAGGTCCTCGAGCTGGGCGGCCCCGATGCCGGTGATCACTCCGGTCCGTCCGGGCTCGAAGCCCGGCGGGCCCCCCTCGGGCTCGGATCCGGGGGCATCCGCCGCCTTTGGCGCGTAGCGGTCGTACTCGGAGGCGGGGATCGACGCCTCGAAGCGTTCCAGCCGCAGGTCGGGGCGGTTCCAGACGTACTGCGCGAAGCGGGCGTCGGGCTCCGCGCGCAGCCACAGCACCACAGTGACGGACGGCGCGTCCGGCGCGGCCGAGATCATGCGCGCCAGGAGCGCGAACACGAGCCTCTCCTCGGGCGCCGGCCCTCCCGTGGCGACGGTCGCGAGGGCGTGCGGCTCTCCGTCCGAGGCCTCTTCCATACCGGTCCGCGCGTACGTCGCCTCGACGCCCAGCACGCGAGCGGCGTCCACATCCTCCAGGTCGTCGGCCTGCCGCTCCCGGTCGCGCCGCGGGGCGGAAGCCGTGCCCTCCGAGGAGCGCTCACCCGTCCGCCCGGTGCCGTCCCGGCCCCCGCCGGTGATGCCGCAGCCCGCGACGCCTGCGGCGAGCACCGCAGCGGCGAACGTCGCGATCACGATGCTCTTGCCGGGCTTCACGTGAGACCTCCTGTGCGCGAGCGCTGTCGTGCGACCACCTTACCCCTTCTGGCGCTCGCGCAGAGCGCGCTCGACGTCCCGGCGCTGGTCGCGCTCGGCGATGGCCGCCCGCTTGTCGAAGAGCTTCTTGCCCCGTGCGAGCCCGAGCTCGACCTTGGCGAGGTTGCTCGGGCTGAAATAGAGCTTCAGGGGGATGAGCGTGAGCCCCTTCTCCTTGGTCTTGCCCAGCAGGTACCGGATCTCGCGCTTGTGGAGCAGCAGCTTCCGAGGACGGTCCGGGTCGACGTTGCTGCGGTTGCCGTGGCTGTACGGCGAGATGTGGACGCCATGGAGCCAGACCTCGCCCCGGCGCACGGTGGCGAAGCTCTCGCGCAGGGACGCGCCGCTCTCGCGCAGGGACTTGACCTCGGTGCCGGTGAGCGAGATGCCGGCCTCGAAGGTCTCGTCTATGAAGTAGTCGTGGAACGCCTTCTTGTTCGTGGCGACCACGCGTTGCTCGCGGGCCATCCGGTCCTCCGCCGTTTCCGTGCAGTGGGGATCCGGCCGACGACGACCGTACCGTTCATTCTATCCGAGTGGAGGCGGCTTCGGACGTCCCGCGCTCGCGACCCGCCGTCGGCGGCCGCTCGCCCGCAGCGCTATGGCGTGAAGTCGATCCCCGGTCTCAGGCGGCGGACGAACGCCGCGAGCAGCTTGGCCGCGTTCTCCAGGTCGGCCAGCGAGAGCACCTCGCTCGGCGTGTGCATGTACCGCAGCGGCACGCTCACCAGGCCGGCAGCGCGCCCACCCTTGCTGACCTGCATCGCGTTGGCGTCGGTCCCCGTGCCACGCGGCTCGCCGCCGACCTGGTGCGGGATCTTCTCGGCCTCGGCCGTCTCGAGGAGCAACTCGAAGACGCGCGGGTTGACGTTCGGTCCTCGGGCGATGATCGGGCCCTTCCCGCAGTCCGCCTCGCCGTGCTTGCGCTTGTCCACGTCCGGGTAGTCCGTCGCGTGCCCGACCTCCACGGCGACGCCGATCTCGGGGTCCACGTGGAAGCATGAGGTGATCGCGCCGCGCAGGCCTACCTCCTCCTGCACGGTGGCGACGGCGAAGAGCGGCGCCTTCGCCCCGCCCGCCTCCTTGACGAGGCGCAGGACCTCGGCGACGGCGAAAGCGCCCATCTTGTCGTCGAACGCCCGGCTGACCGCCATCCCGTCACCGAACGTCTCGAGGCCTTCCTCCACAGTGACCGGGTCGCCGATGCGAACGCGCTTCTTCACCTCGGCGGCCGGCAGGCCGAGGTCGATGAAGAGCTTGTGCATCTTGACCACGGCCTTGCGCTCGTCCTCCTCGAGCAGGTGGACCGGCAGCCGCCCCAGAACGCCGAGGAGCGGGCCCTCGGTGGTGTGCACCCGTACCCGCCTGCCCGGGAGGTTGTGCGCGTCCCAGCCGCCGATGGGCTTGAAGGCGACGAACCCCTTGTCGGTGATGTAGGTCACCATGAAGCCGATCTCGTCGACGTGCCCGGCCAGCATCACGCTGGGCGCCCCGCCCTTGCCCTTGGGCTTGAGCCAGGCGACGACGTTGCCCATGACGTCGGTGCGGACCTCGTCGGCCAGGTCCGAGACGTAGTCGCGGTACACCCGCGAGGCAGGCTGCTCGTAGCCCGACGGCGACGGCGCCTCGACCAGCTTCCTCAGGAACTGCAACGACTCTTCGCGCATGCGCGGAATCCCCCCGTCCTCGGACCACCCTCCCCCACGACCCTGCCAGTCTACCCTAACCCGTACCTGTCCTGGTCCTGTCCACATCCTCGGGGACCGGGCGCCGCCGGGGCACACCTGCCCCCGGAGCATCCGGCGTTTCCGCAGCGGCGGGCCATCGGGTAGATTCCTCATGGAAACGCGTTCCTGCGCCCCGTTCTCAGGGCGTCCGACCCATGGGGGTAGGCGTGGCCGAAGAAGCGCTGCTGGCGGTGGAGGGCCTGCACGTGGATGTCGGAGGCCGGGAGGTGCTGCGGGGTGTGGACCTGACGATCGCCGAGGGCGAGACGCACGTGCTCCTCGGGCCGAACGGCAGCGGGAAGACCACGCTGCTCAACGCGGTCCTCGGCATGCCCGGGTACGAGGTGACCGAGGGCAGCGTGCGGTTCCGCGGGCGCGGGCTCCTCGGCATGCCGCTGGACGAGCGAGCCAGGCTGGGCATCGGGATGGCGTTCCAGCGGCCGCCGAGCGTGCGCGGCGTGAGGCTGCGGCAGCTCATCGGCGTGGCCGCCGGCGGCGGGGAGCACGCGGACCTCGTCGGCGAGCTCACCGACGAGCTGGACCTGGGGCCGATGATCGACCGCGACGTGAACGCCGGCTTCTCCGGCGGCGAGATGAAGCGCTCGGAGATGGCGCAGCTGCTGGCGCAGCGCCCCGCGCTCGCCCTCTTCGACGAGCCGGAGAGCGGCGTCGACCTGGACAACATCGCGGTAGTCGGCGAGGCGATGAACGCGCTGCTCAAGGGCCGCCGCGCGGCCGACACCGGCTCAGCCGGCCTGATCGTGACCCACACCGGGCACATCCTGCGCTACGTGAACGCCGACGTGGGCCACGTGCTCTACGAGGGCAGGATCGCCTGTCAGGCCAACCCGCTCGACCTCCTCGAGGAGATCGGGCGGCAGGGTTACGAGAAGTGTGTGGAGTGCCAGCTCTGCCGGTGAGCCTCCGGCCCACCCCGTTCCACCGGGATCCCGTCCCGAGGTCAGGAGCGCCGAAGATGTCGATGACGATGGACGAGTCCAAGCTCAGCGCGCCGGTGCGCGAGCGCCTGGCCGAGATCCGCCGCCTGGCGGAGGCCGCGTCGGACAAGCCCGCCGCGCTCGGCCCGGACGTGGACGTCTCGCGCTTCCGCACCGTCTCGGAGCGCCGGCGCGTCGAGTCGATCGCCTCGCTCGAGAAGCAGGTCCGCGAGACCGTGCTGATGAGCGGTTTCACCGCCGAGGAGGAGGCCGAGAGATCGGCGTCCTTCTTCCAGATGGACCGCACCCCCATCTACGAACGCGTCATGGACGCCTTCGGCGGAGCGGTCGAGGTGACGGGCACCGAGGAGGCCATGGCCGCCCACCCCGAGGAGATGGTCGAGCGCTACTGGTGGAGAGCGGTGGCGCCGGACAAGGACAAGTACACGGCGCTGGTGGCGCTGCACCAGACGGAGGGCTACTTCATCCGGGTGAAGGCCGGCGCCAAGGTCGAGAAGCCCATCCAGGCCTGCCTGTTCATCAGCGAGTCGAACGTCTCGCAGAACGTCCACAACGTCATCATCGTCGAGGACGGCGCCGAGGCGAATGTCATCACCGGCTGCAACATCCACGCGGAGGTGCGCGAGGGCCTGCACGCCGGTATCTCCGAGTTCTACGTCGGCAAGGGAGCGACGCTCATCTTCACGATGATCCACAACTGGGCCGAGGACTTCTCGGTGCGCCCGAGGACCGGCGTGATAGTGGAGGACGACGGGACGTACGTCAACAACTACGTGCTGATGAGGCCGGTCAAGAGCATCCAGGCCTTCCCCGTCGCGCGGCTTGAGGGCGCGCGCTCCCGGGCGGTGTTCAACACCATCGTCACCGGCCTTGCCGACTCCGTCATCGACCTCGGTACGGAGACACAGCTCATCGGCGAGGGCTCGCGCTCGGAGGCTATCGCGCGCACCGTCTCGCGCGACCGCTCCGTCGTGTACTCGCGCGGGCGGCTGGTCGGCAGGACCGACGACTGCAAGGCGCACTTGGACTGCCGCGGCATCGTGCGCTCGCCCGAGAGCACGCAGTGGGCGATCCCCGACCTCGCGAGCGAGGGGGCGCCCGGCGCGGAGCTCTCGCACGAGGCCGCCATCTCCCCCATAGCCGAGGAGGAGGTCTACTACCTTATGTCGCGCGGCGTGCCGAAGGACGAGGCCGTGTCCATGATCACGCGCGGCTTCCTCGATCTCGAGATCCCGGGACTGCCCCCGGCGCTGCGCCGTCAGATCGACCGCGCGCTGGAGGAGGCGAGCAGGGAGTCGATGTAGGCGGCGCTAGGCGAGCGGCGGGCGTCTCCCGCGGTGCTTGCGCCACTCTTCGCGCATGGCGTCCAGCGCCAGCACGTCGGTGTACGACACGATCCCGACGAGCCGGTCCGGGCGCGCCGGGTCCACCACGGGCAACCGGTCGAAGTCGCCGGCAGCCATCCTCTCGATCGCATGTCCCACCGCTTCCCGAGGAGAGATCGTGACCACGTCGCGGACCGCCAGCTCCCCGACGCTCGACTCGTCCCAGCTCGCACGCGGAACCTCGCGGACGTCGCTCAGCGCGACCATCCCGACCAGCCGCCCGCCCTCGGCGACCGGGAAGCTCTTGTGCCGGAGCTTCACGACGTAGTCGCTCAGGAACGCCGCGAGAGTCGTCTCGGGCGGCACTGCGACGACGTCGCGCGTCATGATGTCGCCGACGAGCGTCCGCATCAGTGCGTCGAGCCGCGTCTCCCGCCGCCAACGCTGCTTCTCCGACACCGAGAGCCGTCCCGCGACCGTGTAGGCCACCGCTGCGCCGACCAGCCCGGGGATGAGGTAGCCGGCTCCGCCCGTCGACTCCGCGATGAAGACGGCGGCGGCGAGCGGGGTGTTGTATCCGGCCGCGAGGAAGGCGGCCATGCCCACGACCGGGAAGAGGGCGCCGCGCTCCGCGGGCAGCAGCCCGCCGATGACCGCCCCGCTCGCCGCGCCGAGCATGATCATCGGGATGAACACGCCCCCGGCCGCGCCCGAGCCGAGGGTGGAGATCGTAGCGCCCGTCTTGAGCAGCAGCAGCGCCAGCGCGGCCGCCGGAGCGAAGCTTCCGGAGACCAGCCCCTCGATCGCCTCGTACCCGGTCCCGAGCACGAACGGTCCGCCGAGGAGCAGCAGGCTGGCGAGACCGAGCAGCCCGGTCACGAGACCTCCGAGGGAGGTCCGGGCCCACAGCGGCAGGCCCGACGCGTGACCGAGCCTCTCCGCGGCGCGGAAGGACATGATGAAGGCGCGCGCCACCAGGCCTACGAGCACGCCGACCAGCATGGAGTACGGAAGGTCGGTCGGCGAGAGACTGTACCGCTGCTCCACGAGGAACAGCGGCCTGACCCCGAGGAACTGCACGAGGACCAGGTAGCTGGAGACCGACGCTATGAGCGAAGGGATCAGCGACTCACGCGCGAGGTCGTCCATGTAGGGGACCTCCAGCGCGAAGACGATGCCGGTGAGCGGCGCCTTGAAGATCGCGCTGATGCCGGCGGCCGAGCCGGCGACCATCAGCGTCCGGACGTCCTCGTCGGTGAAACCGAGCAGCGACTTCGCGCGCCGCAGCAGCAGGGAGCCGAGCGACCCCCCGATGTAGATGCTCGGGCCCTCGAGGCCGGCGCTGCCGCCGAAACCGACGGTGGCGACGGCAGCGGCGACCTTGCCGGGGAACGACCTCAGGCGGAAACGCCCCTCGCGCTCGTGGTAGGCCTCGATGACCTCCTCTGTGCCGTGCACCCCGGGATCGGCGGTGAACCGCTGCAGGATGAGCCCCGAGAGCCCGAGACCGGCCACGGGGAACAGCACGACGGTCACCGGGTTCAGCAACGGGAGGAACCGTTCCCACAGCAGGCCGAAGACGATCGCATGGAGCACTGTGACGCCGAGGCCGACGACCGCGCCGAGGACCGCCGTCACGAGGAACCACTTCTTGACGCGTTGCCAGAACGCCTCGCTCCCCTTGCGGGCGACCTCGGCGTATCCGGCTATGCGCTCGTGCGGGTCCACCACCCCATCGTAGCTGAGGTACGCAAAGGGGCCCCGCGTCCTACGCGAGCTCGAAGTCCAGCCGCCGCTCGCCGACCACGGCGTCGACCAGCCGCACCCGGAGCGTATCGCCCAGCCGGAAGACCCGCCCCTTGCGCTCGCCGTAGAGCAGGAAGCGCTCGGCGTCCAGCCGGTAGTAGTCGTCCTTCATCGCGCTGACGTGCACTAGACCCTCGGCCGTGTTGGGCAGCTGAACGAACAGCCCGAAGGTGTTCACGCTCGTGATGATGCCCTCGAAGGCCTCGCCGACATGCGCCGCCATGAGCTCGGTCAGCTTGACGCGGGTGGACTCGTCCTCGGCGGCCTCGGCCTCGCGCTCCATCGTGGAGGAGTGGTCGGCGAGCCAGTGCAGCTCCGGCACCATGGAGGCCGTCGGTTCGGCCTCGAGCGCCCCGGCGAGCTGCGCGCGCAGCAGCCGGTGCGCGATCAGATCCGGGTAGCGCCGGATCGGCGAGGTGAAGTGCGTGTAGGCCTCGCTGGCCAGCCCGAAGTGCGGACCGAGGTAGTCGGTGTAGCGCGCCCGCTGCAGCGCGCGCAGCAGCAGCGAGTTGATGAGCAGCTTCTCCGGTCGGTTGTGCGCGAAGCGGATGATGCGCTGGAACGTCTGCGGGCTCGCGCCGCCGATGTCTTTGACCGGGTAGTCGAACTCCTTCAGGATCACCGCGACCTGCGCCAGCGCGTCGGGGTCGGGGTCCTCGTGTATGCGGTAGACCATCGGGGCCCCCACCGAGGACATATGCCCGGCCACGACCTCGTTGGCCAGTATCATCGCCTCCTCGATCATGCCGGTGGCGTTGGTGCGTTGGCGCACGCGGACTTCCACGGGCGTTCGGCGATCCTCGGCGAGGATCACCTTCGCCTCGACCGTCTCGAAGTCCAGTCCCCCGCGCGCGAGCCTGCGCTCGCGCAGGGCGTGCGCGACCTTCTCTAAGTCCAGCAGCAGGTCGCGCGTGAGTTCGTCGGGGAAGCCGGTGCCGGTGTCGATCCACTCGTCGACCTGGTCGTAGTCGAGCCTGCGGTCCGAGCGCATCGCGCTCGGGAAGAGGCGGTACGACCGCACCGCGCCGGCCCTGTCCAGCTCCATCACCACGCTGAAGGACAGCCGGTCCTCGGCGGGCTTGAGCGAGCAGACGTCGGTGGAGAGCTCGTGGGGCAGCATCGGCAGCACGCGGTCGACCAGGTAGACCGAGGTCGCGCGCGTGCGGGCCTCGACGTCTGTGGGCGAGCCCCACGGGACGTAGTGCGAGACGTCCGCGATGTGAACGCCGAGACGGAAGCCCTCGCCGACGCGCTCGAGCGTGATGGCGTCGTCGAAGTCCTTGGCGTCCGCGGGGTCGATGGTGACGGTGAACCAGCCGCGCACGTCCTCGCGCGACGGGTCGCCCGCCAGCACCTCCTCCACGTCCAGGCGCACCTCCGCAGCCTCGCGGCGGACCTCCTCGGGGAAGCGCGTGCGCAGCCCGTGCTCGCGGATGATCATCTCGATGTCCACGCCCGGGTCGTGCGGCATGCCGAGGACCTCCTCGATCACGCCCTGAGCGGCCTGCGTCCCGGTCGGGAAGACGGTCAGGCGCACGAGCACGGCCTCGCCGTTGCGTGCGTCCATCGACTCCTCACGCGGGACGAACACGTCCCTGCGCACGCGCGGGTCCGTGGGCACGACCAGGCCGACCTTGCCGTGACGCTCGTAGACGCCCACGAGCACCTGGTTGGCGCGCTCGAGGATCTCGACGACGTGGCCGGAGAGCCCCTGGCGCGCGCGCTTGGCGTGAAGCCTGCAGGCCACCGTGTCGCCGTGCATCGCGCCTGCGGTGTCCCGGCCCGCCACGTAGACGTCGCCACCATGGGCCGAGACGAACCCGTAGCCCTTGCGCGTCATCTGGATACGGCCGACCAGGATGCCGCGCTCGCGCAGCGCGAGGTAGCGCCCGCCGCCGGCGTCGATCGCGGAGCCGCCGCGGACGAACGCCTCGAGCATCTGCGCGACCCGTCGCACGGGGACCCCGTCGTCCAGCTCCCGTGCGAGTTGTTCGGGCGTCATCGGATGCCCGGTGCGCCGCAGCGCCTTCAGCACCTGCTTCTCGATCTTCACGAGCCTCCGCTCCCGACATCGAGCGCGTGCCGCGTCCACAGCGACGAAGGTACCCGATTCCACGTGCCTGCGCCCCCACTCCGCGATCCCGCTCGACGCCCCGGGCGCCGCGTCGAGAGGCGGCCGGCAATGGTAGAATCGAAGACGCCACAGAGCAGCCGACGTTCGGAGAGCCCGCCGCCATGCACTCCCGCCGCCTCACCCCTTGCTTCATAGGATCGGGCACGCTGGCCCGGCCGCGCGACATGGTGCGCGCGCTGGAGACGATCGAGGGATTCCACTACGTCTACGAGGTCGACGGCGAGACGATCGCGCAGGGCCGAGCGGGGCTCGTGAAGCTGATGGCGGACGCGTCCTCGGCCACACTGCTGGTGAACGCGTGCCTGTTCCTGAACGTGGCGAGCTTCCGCTACATGACCTTCGGGGAGCAGGACGGCGAGCACCGCTTCGAGCTCTTCGGCGACGGGTCGCGGCTCACTCTCGTCTCGATCGACGACCCCGAGGAGCGCCCGGCCCGACCGCTGGGCATCCACCTGCTCGAAGAGGACGCGTACGACTGCGAGACGTTCGTCGTGCTCGACGACGACGAGGACGACGAGTAGCGCCGCCGGGCGTGAAAGGCCGCGCTGGCGCCGCTCCGCCGTCCGGCGACCCCCGCCGGCCCCCGCTACAGCAGCTTGCGCAGCTCCTCGACGGCGCGCTTGAGCTGCACGTCGGTCTCCTCGTCGGCGGCGTCCTCGTGCTTCATGTCCACCGCCACGTCCGGCGTCAGGCCCTTGCCGTCGATGACACGGCTCTTGGGCGTGAGGTAGTGAGCGATGGTGAACTTGACCGCCCCGCCGGTGGAGAGCTCCTCGACGGTCTGGACGCTGCCCTTGCCGAACGTCTTGGCCCCGACGAGCGGCGCGCGGCCGTAGTCCTGCAGCGCGCCGGCCACGATCTCGGAGGCCGATGCGGAGTTCTCGTTCACTAGCACCACCAGCGGCGCGTCGGTGGCCTTGCCGCGGCGCGCCCGGTGCGTCTCCTCGGGTCCGTTGCGCTTCTCGACGCGGACGATCACGCCGTCCTCGATGAAGAGCGAGGCGACGTCGACGGACTCGTCGAGCATCCCCCCGGGGTTGTTGCGCAGGTCCAGCACGAAGCCCTTCGCTCCGTCTTTCCGAAGGTCGCGCATCGCCTTGGAGATGTCCTCGGCGGCCTTGCCGTTGAAGGACAGCAGCCTGATGTAGCCGACGTCGTCGCCGACCTTGCGCTTCATCAGGTTGGGGTAGTCGATCTTGGCGCGCTCGATCCTGAAGTCCCGCAGCTCCTCCTCGTCGCCGCGGCGCACGCTCACGGTGACCTCGGTGCCCTCGGGGCCGCGGATGCGCTTGACGACGTCGTCGATGTCCCACTTCTCGCGCTCGTCGCCGTCGATCCCGACGATGCGGTCCTCGGCTTTCAGACCGGCTCTCTCGGCCGGGGTGTCCTCGATGACGCTGACGATGTACGCGGTGCCGTCCTTGCCGGCGATCGTGATGCCGATGCCGTAGAACTCGCCCTGGTTCTGCTCCTGGAAGTACTCGAAGTGGCGCGGGTCGAAGTACATGGCGTAGTCGTCGTCGAGGGACTCCAGGATGCCTTCGACCACGCCCACGGTCATGGACTCCTCGGTGGAGGGCTTCAGCGCCTGACGCCGCAGGATCCTGCGCACCTCGCTCACCGCGCGCTCGGCGTCGCTGCGCGCCGACGGGGCGATGCTCGGGACGATGCCGGTCCGCGCGTGCCCGAGCACGAAGCCGCCGATGAAGGCCGCCGAGACTACGGCGGCCGCGAGAGCGATGCCTATGACACGCGTGGTGAGACGGTCCATCGACCCTCCGTGTCGCGGGTGTTCGACGAAGGCGTCGCCGAGGCGCCTAGACCTTCAGGTACCGGCGCAGAGCGAATCCCGAGCCACTGAGCCCTATGAGCATACCGAAGAAGACGAGCACCAGCCCGATCTGGGCGCTCGAGGAGGGCGTGAGGCTGAACGGCAGGAAGCGCAGAGTCTCCTGGACCTGCGGCATGACCGCCGCCTGGATGACGACGAGCGTCAGTATCGCCAGCCCCGCGCCGATCAGGCCCTGCGTCAGTCCCTCGAGGAGGAACGGGACCCGGATGAACCAGTTCGATGCGCCGACCAGCCGCATGATGCCGATCTCCTTGCGCCGCGCGTAGATGGCCAGGCGGATCGTGTTGTTGATGAAGATGAACGAGACGACCGCGAGCATCACTATGAAGACGACCTCGGTGACGCGGATGACGCGCGTGACCGAGAACAGGCGCTCCACGACCTGCTGTCCCCAGTTGAGCGACTTGTCGGGGTCGTCCGGGCGGTCGATCACCGAGGTGAATCTGGGGTGATTCCGTATCTTCTCCACCATCTGGTCGACCTGCCGCGGGTCGTTGAGCTCGATGTCCAGCGAGGCCGGCAGCGGGTTGCCCTGGAGCTGCTGCACGATCTCGGGCCCCTCGGCGGCCATGCTCTTGGTGAAGCGCTTGAGCGCCTCGTCCTTGCTCACGTACTGCACGCTCTTGGTCATCGGATCCGTCGAGACCGCACGCTGAAGCTCCGTCACGTCCTCCTCGGCGGCGCCGTCCTTGAGGAAGACCTGGATCGTGACCTTGGCCTCCATCGCCTTGACGAGGTTGTCGACGACGACGCCTGTGGCGAGCGACACGCCCACGAGCAGCAGCGAGAGGTAGATGGTGATCACCGCACCCAGGCTCATCACCCAGTTGCGGCGGAAGTTGACCATCCCCTCTCTCAGGAAGTAGCCGACGCTAATCGCCATAGCCGTAGACCCCTCTGTGCTGGTCGCGGATGATGCGGCCGCCCTCCAGCGCGATGACGCGCTTGCGCATGGAGTCGACCATCTCGCGGTCGTGCGTGGCCACCAGCACGGTGGTGCCGGTCTTGTTGATGCGGTTGAGCAGACTCATGATGCCCAGCGACGTCGCCGGGTCGAGGTTGCCGGTGGGCTCGTCGGCAAGCAGCAGCGGCGGGCGGTTGACGAAGGCACGCGCGATCGAGACCCGCTGCTGCTCGCCCCCGGAGAGCTCGTCGGGATAGGAGGCGAACTTGTCCTCGAGCCCGACGAGGCGCAGGACCTCGGGCACCTGCGTACGGATCACGTGCCTGGAGCGCCCGATCACCTCGAGCGCGAAGGCCACGTTCTCGTACGTCGTCTTGTTGGGCAGCAGCTTGAAGTCCTGGAAGACGCAGCCGATGTTGCGGCGAAGGTAGGGCACCTTCCAGCCCTTCATCTTCACCAGGTCCTGTCCGGCGACCGCGATCTGTCCCCGGCTCGGCAGGATCTGGCGCAGCAGCAGGTTGATGAAGGTGGACTTCCCCGAACCGGAGTGTCCGACGAGGAAGACGAACTCCCCGTGGCCGATCTCCACGTCGACGTCGATGAGAGCAGCGGGCTTGTCGGCAACGTAGCTCTTGCTCACGTTGCGCATGGTGATCATGTGATGTGGCTCCTTCTTGGCTGGGATGTGCTGGCAGGTCGAGCCGACGATTCCCAACGGCATATCTTAGCAGACGGCGAGCCACCGACGTCTGCCGACCGGGATTCTCCATGCAAGCGACACAGCCGCCGGCCGTCAGGCCGGAGGCGGCGCCGGCATCACGGCGAGCAACGCGACGTCGTCGGACAGCTCGCCGCCGGCGAAGGCCGTCAGCCGCTCGAACACCTCCGTGACCGCCCGCACCGGCGTGCTCGCACCCGAGAGCGCCTCGAAGAGACGCTCCTCGCCGAAGAGCTCGCGGTCGCCCCTGCGAGCTTCCAGCACGCCGTCGGTGTACAGGAAGAGGATGTCGCCGGAGCCGAGGAGAGCCGACTCGTCCACGAACTCGAGGGAGTCGAACGCGCCGAGGAACGGAGAGGAGCTGGCGGTCGCTTCCAGCCGGCCATCCCTGCGCCTGACGAGGCCCGGAGGATGGCCGGCAGCGCAATACACGAGGTCGCGACGAGCCGGGTCGAGCACGCCGAAGAGCGCGGTGACGAAGGAGCTCGGATCGCTCATCCGCAACACCATCTCGTTCACCTTGGCGAGGGTCCGGGCGGGCGAGGCGCCCTCGTAGGCATACGCCCGTATGGCATTGCGGGTCACCATCGTCAGCGCGGCGGCGTCCACCCCCTTGCCCGATACGTCGCCGATGACGATGCCGAGCCGCCCGTGCTCCAGCTCGAAGACGTCGTAGAAGTCGCCTCCCACCCGAGCGGCCTCCGCCGCCGAGTGGTAGAGGTGCTCGAACACGACGCCCGGCACCCGTTCCGGCAGGATGAGCAGGGAGCTCTGCAGCGTCTCGGCGAGGTCGTGCTCGGCCTGGTAGACGCGCATGTTCTCGAACGCCTGACCAACGACGTCCGCAACCGTCTGCATGAGGGCCAGTTCCTCGGGCGCGAACGGCCTGCGAACCTCGAACACGAGCGTGAGCGTGCCGAGCACGGCACCCCGGCTTCGGATGGGAACGGAGGCATGGCGCTCCTCGAGCACGCCGGACCCGCGAAGGAAGGCCAGACGCTCCGGCGACAGGACATCGTCGTCATGCGTGAGCAGGCGATCCTCCCGCACAGCGCGCAACGCCAGCAGCGAGGGGTCGTCCGTGCGCGCCCGCGCGATCCGCCGCACGGTGGGCTCGGGATAGCCGAACGCGGCGATCAGCGTCAGGTGGACGCCGTCCGCCTCGAGAAGCCTGATGTCGCCGGCGCGGTGCCCGAGGTGTTCCCTGAGCGCCTCCAGCACGCCCCGCGCGACTTCGTCCACATCCGCGCTCGAGGTCGCGGCCACCGCCGCTTCCCGCAGGGTCGTGCTACGCGCGAGCTGCGTGGCCAGTTCCCGCTGTGCTCGCATCTGTTCCTCGTAGCGCTCGGCGTTCCATACTGCATTGGTCGCCTGCATCACGAGCAGGTGGAACGCCACTTCCTGTTCCTCGTCGAGCTGCAGGACCCGTCTGTCCAGTCCGATCAGCATCCCTTTGAGCCTGCCGCCCTCCGTGCTCAACGGGGCGACGAGCGCGTAGGCGAAGCCCTCGAGCTCGCAGTGGTCGAAGAGCTTCGACCGAGTGATCGACCGCAGGTCGGCGGTCGTGTACACGCGTATCCGCTCCAGGTCGATCGCCGCGACCTCGATCGGTTCCAACACGCAGTTGGTGACCCGCTCGGAGACGCCCTCACCTGCCAGCACCGCGAACTCGGCGGCGCCCTCCGGGCGGTAGAGGAGGATGAACGCGCGCAGGCCCGTGAGGATCGAACCGTACTCGACCACCTGGCGCGCGGCCTCATCCAGGCGCAGAGTCGAGGTCAGCACCACCCCGAGGTGCGCGATCCCCTCGAAGGTCCTCTGACGCGAGGAGACCCGATCGCGCAGCTCCAGGTTCTCCAACAGCGTGCTCGCTTGCCGCACCGCCGCGGAGAGCAGTCGCCGTTCCCGCTCGCCGAAGGCGCGCTCGCTGTCCGGCTCGTCTATCACGGCCCATCCGACGAGCCGCCCAAGCGGTGTCAGCGGGACGAGGAAGGATGTCCTGAAGCCGAAGGAGCGCGAGAGGCTCCTGACCTCCTCCGGCAGCGCCCCGTCATCGACGCCGATCACGAGCTCACGCGCCTCCGACAGCATGCGAGCAAGCCCGCTGCCGGGCTCCAGCCGGAGGGACCGGCCTGCGGGCAACGCGGGCTCTCCCAGCGAGGCGGATACGGAGAGGGTACCGGTGGAGGGGTCCACGGACAGTATGCTGAGGCGGCCGCGCTCGGAGATCGCCTTCACGACCTCGACGATCGACTCGACCGCCTCCTGCAGTGGACGCATCGAGACCGGCAGATGTTCGTCGGTGCGACGCCGGTTCCTGTCCTCGACACGTGACGCCAACGCCGCCGCCTCCGCTCGTCACTCCGAGGCCGCGAACACCTCTCCCGCGAACGGCTCGCCGATCTGCAGACCTTCAGCGGAGATCTCGAACTCCCTGATGCGAGGGTCGTGACCGCTGGCCCTCGTCTTCACCACCGATATGGCGCGCTTTATCCTCGATTGTTCCCGTAGGTAGTGGATGAGGACCACGTTGTCCGACATGTGGCTGATGCCGAACTCGGTGAGCACGGACGTCGAGAACAGGTTACGCACCTCGCTCGTCATGAACACCGACACGCCCCTGACCGCCATCGACTGGACCAGGGAGTACATGTAGTCCCGGAAACGCGCCGGACTCGGCGAGCTGTACTCCAGGTCGTTCAGGCGCCGGCCTGCAGTCCCTCTTCGTCGATCTTGGCCTTCAGCCACTTGATGCGCTCGACGTCCTCGCGGCTGTAGAGGCGGTGCCCGCCCTCGGTGCGGACGGGCTTGATGAGGCCGTAGGCCTTCTCCCAGTATCGCAGCGCGGCGACGGGGACGCCCGTCGTCTCGCTGACCGCGTTGATCGAATAGACGGGGATGTCCGGTTCGAGACCCATAAGGACGTCCTTCTCCCCATCACGCTCGCGTTTATCCGCCAGAATCTTACACTGTCTACCTCGAGTAAGCTCGACTCATCAGCGGAGGCTGTTCGGGAACGCACACTCCGTCCCGAGACGCCCCTGCGATACAAGACGGATGTGTACCCTCAAGCCGCTCTCGCGGCGCGACCCCCACGCCTGCCGGCTCCCCGCCGGCCTTCACGACCCGGAGGGGAAGCGCTCAACTCCTCGCCGCCAGCACCTCTCTTGCCGCACGCGCCACGTCCTCGGCGGTGAGGCCGAAGTGCGACAGCAGCTCGGCCGGCTCGCCCGAGATGCCGAAGACGTCGCGCACGCCGATCCGGCGCAACGGGACGGGGACCCTCTCTCCCAGCACGGTCGCCACGGCCGAGCCCAGGCCCCCGATGACGGAGTGTTCCTCGCAGACGACGACTCCTCCGGTCCTGCCCGCGGAGCCTGCGATCGTCTCGGCGTCCAGGGGCTTGACGCTGACGGCGTCGATGACCTCGGCGGAGACCCCCTCGTCGGCGAGCTCGTCGGCTGCCTGCAGAGCCGCGGCCACCATCACGCCGCACGCCACCAGCGAGACGTCGCTTCCCTCTCGCAGCACGTGCGCTCGCCCGAGCTCGATCTCGACGCTCTCTTCGTAGATGTACGGGACCGCGGTTCGCCCGAGACGGACGTAGAACGGACCCGGCGTCGATGCGGCGAGCCGTATCGCCGCCCGTGCGGCATGATAGTCGGCCGGCACGAGCACGCGCATGCGAGGCAGGACGCTCATCAGCGCGATGTCCTCCAGCATCTGGTGGCTGCCTCCGTCAGGACCCACCGTGACCCCGGCGTGAGTAGGGCAGAGCTTCACCCCGAGGTTCGAGTAGCACACGGTGTTGCGCACCTGGTCATACGCGCGGCCCGCGGCGAAGACGGCGAAGCTTCCGGTGAACGGCGTCAGCCCTGCCGCCGCCAGCCCCGCGGCGACGCCGATCATGTTCTGCTCGGCGACTCCGGCGTCGAAGAAGCGCTCGGGGTGGACCGCCGCGAACTTGGCCGTGGTGGTGGACCTTGCGAGGTCGGCGTCCACCGCCACGACATCGTCGCGCCCCTCCTCGGCGAGCTCGAGCAGCGTCTGTCCGAGGGCCTCCCGCGTGGCGCGCGCCCCGCTCACCTGCCGGCCTCCTCTCCCGGGGGCTCCGCGCCCCAGAGCTCGGCCAGCGCCCGCTCCGCCTGCTCAGCCGTCGGCGCGACGCCGTGCCACTCGCACCTGCCCTCCATGAAGGACACGCCGGCGCCCTTGACCGTGTCCGCGACGAGCACCGTCGGCCGACCTACCGTCTTCCTCGCGCGCGCGAATGCCTCCAGCAGTGCGGCGATGTCGTGGCCGTCGACCGGGATGGCCTCCCAGCCGAACGCGCGGAACTTCTCGGCGATGGGCTGCACGCGCACGATCTCGTCCACGGGACCGTCGATCTGCAGCCCGTTCGCGTCCACGACGGCCGTGACGCTGTCGAGGCCGTGGTGAGCGGCGAACATGGCGGCTTCCCAGATCGACCCCTCCTGCAACTCGCCGTCGCCGAGCAGACAGTACACGCGAGACGCGACGTTGCCCTGCAGGCGCAAGCCGAGGGCGATCCCGGCGGCTACGGACAGTCCCTGG
Source organism: Coriobacteriia bacterium (assembly GCA_014859305.1). Classification (NCBI taxonomy): domain Bacteria; kingdom Bacillati; phylum Actinomycetota; class Coriobacteriia; species Coriobacteriia bacterium. The sequence goes on along the minus strand of JACUUM010000006.1, from coordinate 8,475 downwards.
CCGAGCGAGCCGGTGGAGACCTCGATGCCGGGCAGCTTCGTGCTGTCGGGATGGCCTTGCAGGCGGGAACCGAGCTTGCGCAGCGAGGAGAGCTCCTCGACCGGGAGGTAGCCGGCCTCGGCGAGCACCGCGTAGATGAGCGGCGCCGCATGCCCCTTCGACAGGATGAAGCGATCGCGCTCCGGCCAGTCCGGGCAGGCGGGGTCGTGGCGCATGACGCCGAGGTACAGCGTCGCCGCGATGTCGGCGGCCGACAGCGAGCCGCCCGGGTGGCCTGAACCGGCCGCGGCGGTCATCTCGACGATGAGGCATCGCACGCGCCGCGCGGTCTGCTCGATGCTCGGCACGTCCACGGTCGTCGTCATCGAAGACCTCCCCGGTGTCGATCGTCGGCGACGCGAGTATACAGTACGACCCCGTTCCCGCTGGGTACGAGCCCCCGAGACACGCGAAGCCGGTCGCCCGGCGGAGCAGGCTCCTCTGGCCGCTCCGGCTGAACGCTACCCCGCGAATCCGGCCGCACCGCTACCCCGCGGTCACCACTCGCCCCCCGCATCCAGTCGCGGCCGCTCCCGCTTCTCGAGCAGATGGGCCAGCACGCGATCGGCCGTCGTGTTCACGACGTCGTCCTCGGTCAGCCCCGCCGCCTCGGCGGCGGCCAGCGCCGCGTCGAAGCGACCGACGTGCAAGTGGAAGTGCGCGTCCGAGCCGACCACCACCTTGGCGCCGGCCGCCTTGGCCAGCCGAGCGACCTCCAGCTCACCCTCGGCGAACTGCGTCCGTGAGCTCGTGCCCGAGAAGGTCCAGTCGTTGAGCTCGAGCGCGACGCGGTGACGGACTGCGGCCTCCACGACTTCGTGTACGTCGACCGGGTAGTGGCCGTTACCCGGGTGCGTCACCGCATCCACCAGAGGGTTCTCCATCACGCGCACGAGTGCCCGCGTGTTACGCCCGGCGTCCCCGTCGTCGAAACCGCCGGCAGGGTGGAAGCCGACCGCGACGTAGTCGAGCTGGGCGAGGATCTCGTCGGGCAGGTCGAGACCGTTGTCGCTGTCGACGAGGTTCGTCTCCACGCCCTTGAGCAGCCGCACCCCGCCCAGGACAGACGGCAGCGCCTTCAGGTTCCAGAAGTGGTACGGATGAGCGCCGCCGGGGCAGCCGGGCCCGTGGTCGGTCACCGCTATCAGCTCGAGCCCCTTGGCGGCGGCACTCGCCGCCAGCTCCGCCACCGTGGAGTAAGCGTGTCCGGACGCGACGGTGTGGGTGTGCAGGTCTGCCAGGACGCGCATCACTCGCCGCTCCCCGCAGCCGCGGGGGCGGTCGGACGGATGCCCTCCTCCCCCACACGCCACCGGTGGAAGCCCACGACGAACTCCTCCAGCTCGCCGTCCAGCACGGCGCTCACGTTGCCCGTCTCGATCTCCGTGCGGTGGTCCTTGACCATCTGGTACGGGTACAGCACGTAGCTGCGGATCTGGCTGCCGAACGCGATGTCGCGCTTCTCCCCGCGCAATTCCTCTAGTTCAGCTTCACGCTTAGCCTTCTCCAGCTCGTACACCCTCGCCCGCAGGATCGTCAGGGCGGTCTCCTTGTTCTTGGTCTGGCTCTTCTCGTTCTGGCAGGTCACGACTATGCCGGTCGGCGAGTGTGTTATGCGGACGGCCGAGTCGGTCGTGTTCACCGACTGACCTCCCGGACCCGACGAACGGTAGACGTCGACTCGAAGGTCCTCGTCACGGATCTCGACCTCGATCTCGGCGGGCAGCACCGGCAGGACGTCGACCTTGGCGAAGGTCGTGTGGCGCCGCTTCCTCTCGTCAGTGGGGCTGATGCGGACGAGCCGGTGCACCCCCATCTCGGATTGGAGCATGCCGTAGGCGTTCCGGCCGTGCACTGTGAAGACCGCCCGCTCGATGCCCAGCTCCACTCCCGGTGGCGCCTCGTGCAGGTCCACCTTCCAGCGACGGGACTCGCCATACTTGACGAGCATCTTCATGAGCATCTCGGCCCAGTCCTGCGCCTCCAGGCCCCCCGCCCCCGGGATGATCGTGACGATCGCGTCACGCGAGTCGAACTCGCCGCTGAACCACGTCGAGACCTCGAGGTCGTCGATGCGTCGGACGAGTTCGCGCAGCATTCGCAAGGTCTCGGTCGCCAAGTCCTCGTCGTCCTCGCTCACAGCGAGCTCGTTGGCGACCTCGGCCTCCTCGAGCTCCGCCACGATCGACTCGTACGCCGCGATCTCATCCCGCAGCTCGGCGGCCTTGGCCATCGTCGCCTGGGCCGCCGACTGGTCGTCCCAGAAGCCGGGCTCTGAGGCCCGGACCTCCAGCGCCTCGACCTCGACGCGCTTGTCGCCCAGATGAAGGTACTCGCCCATCCGCTGGACCCGCTCGCGCAGAACGGCTATGTCGTTGTGGCGGTCTTCGGCCATGTCTCGCCTGTGCCCTCCGTGCCTCTACGCGATCGCGCCGTGGCACTTCTTGTACTTCTTGCCGCTGCCGCAGGGGCACGGATCGTTGCGCCCCACGTCGGCGAACGGGTCTTCCTTGTCCTTGACGATCGTCGCCGCCGCCGCGGACCCGCCGGCCGCAGCCGAGGCCGCGGAGATCGCATCGGGGCTCGGCCCGCTGACCGCCGAAGCGGCAGCCCGCTGGGCGCCCGCGAAGATGCTCTGCTCGCTGGGGGCGGAGTAGGACACGTCTCGCACGGCCGGTTCGGGCCGCTCCTCGCGCACGACCTGGATGCGCATGAGCGTGCGGAGGAAGTCCTCGTTGACGCTGGCGACCAGCGAGCCGAACATCTCGAACGCCTCACCCTTGTACGCCACCAGCGGATCCACCTGGGCCATCGCCCGGAGCCCGATGCCCTCCTTCAGGTAGTCCATCTCCAGCAGGTGGTCCATCCAGCGCGTGTCGATGACGCGCAGCATGACCTGGCGCTCGAGCTCGCGCAGGTTCTCCGGCCCCAGTTCCTCCTCCTTGGCGCCGTAGAGGCGCTGCACCTCCTCGGCCAGCAGGTCGGCCAGCTCGTGGGGGTTGTCGGTGTCGCCCGAAGCGTCCCGCATCCGGGCGGCCAGCCCCTCGGTACCCGTCAGCTCGTGCAGCCAGCCCTCCACACCGTCCCAGTCCCACTCCTCGGGGTACACGCGCTCCGGACAGAACTCGAGCACGCCCGCCTCCACGCGCTCCCGGATCATCTCCTGCACCCGCCCATGGATGTCCTTGCCGTCCAGCACACGGTTGCGCTCGCCGTAGATGACCTCTCGCTGCCGGTTCATGACGTCGTCGTACTCGAGCACGTGCTTGCGCGCGGCGAAGTTCATCGCCTCGACCTGGCGCTGCGCGCTCTCGATCGCCTTGCTGACGAGCCCGGCCTGTATCGGCATGTCGTCGGGGATCTGCGTGCGCTCCATCAACCGCGAGATGCGGTCCATACGGTCTCCGCCGAAGAGCCTCATCAGGTCGTCGCCCAGCGAGAGATAGAACTGGCTCAAGCCGGGATCGCCCTGACGGCCCGAGCGCCCCCGGAGCTGGTTGTCGATGCGCCGCGAGTCGTGCCGCTCCGTGCCGATGACGGCGAGTCCGCCGGCCTCGACCACCTTGACGTGCTCCTCGGCGGTGACGCGCTTCGCGCTTTCGAGGGCCTCGGCGCGCTGCTCCTCGGTGGCCTCCTCGGGTTTGATGCCCCGCTCGATCAGCAGGTCGTCGACGAGCGTCTCGGGGTTGCCGCCGAGAACGATGTCGGTACCTCGGCCCGCCATGTTCGTGGCGATCGTCACCGCGCCCAGCCGTCCGGCCTGCGCGATTATGTGCGCTTCCATCTCGTGGAACTTGGCGTTGAGCACGTTGTGCTTGATACCCCGCTTGGCGAGCATACGCGAGAGGCGCTCGGAGTTCTCGATCGATATCGTGCCGACCAGACACGGCTGCCCGGCGGCGTGCCGCTCGGCTACCTCGTTCACGACGGCTTCGAACTTGGCCTCCACCGTGCGGTAGATGAGGTCGTCGCGGTCGTCGCGGATCATCGGCATGTGTGTCGGGATGACCATCACGGGCAGCTTGTAGATCTCGCGGAACTCGGCGTCCTCCGTGACCGCGGTGCCCGTCATTCCGGCGAGCTTGCCGTAGAGGCGGAAGTAGTTCTGCAGGGTGATCGTGGCGAGCGTCTGGTTCTCCTCGCGGACGTGCTGCTTCTCCTTGGCCTCGATAGCCTGGTGGAGGCCCTCCGAGTAGCGTCGGCCGTACATCAGGCGGCCGGTGAACTCGTCTACGATGAGCACCTCGCCGTCCTTGACGACGTACTCCACGTCCTTCTTGAACAGGAACTGCGCGCGCAGCGCCTGCTGGAGGTGGTTCACGAGCTGGCCCGACGGGTCCATGTAGAGGTCCTCGATGCCCAGTTCGCGCTCGACCTTGGCCAGACCCTCCTCGGTAACGGCGACGGTGCGCTTCGCCTCGTCGAGCTCGAAGTCGACGTCTAGGCGCAGCCGAGGAACGACCCTGGCGAACTGCTTGTAGGTGTCGGCCGACTTGGTACCGGCGCCGGAGATGATCAGCGGGGTGCGCGCCTCGTCGATCAGGATCGAGTCCACCTCGTCCACGATGGCGTAGTGATGGCCCCGCTGCACTCGGTCGCCGGGGTGCACGACCATGTTGTCGCGCAGGTAGTCGAAGCCGAACTCGCTGTTCGTGCCATACGTGACGTCCGCGCGGTAGGCCGGCACGCGCTGGGAGTTCGGCATCTGCGCCTGGATCAGGCCGACGTCCATGCCGAGGAAGCGGTAGACCCGCCCCATCCACTCGGAGTCGCGCTTGGCCAGGTAGTCGTTGACCGTGACGACGTGCACGCCGTCGCCCGCGAGCGCGTTGAGGTAGACTGCCAGCGTGGCGACCAGCGTCTTGCCCTCACCGGTCTTCATCTCTGCGATCTGGCCGCTGTGCAGCACCATTGCGCCGATGAGCTGCACGTCGAAGTGGCGCATCCCGAGCGAGCGCCAGGCTGCCTCGCGACATACCGCGAACGCTTCGGGGAGCAGGTCGTCGAGGGTCTCGCCGTCGGCCACCCGGCGGCGGAACTCCTCGGTCTTGCCCCTCAGCGCCTCATCGGAGAGCTTCTGTATGTCGGGTTCGAGCTCGTTGACGCGAGCCACGGTCCCCTGGTATTCGCGGAGCTGGCGGCCCTCGCCCATCGTGAGCAGCCGCGTGAGCACGTTGGCCATGAGTGTCAACACCTCAAGAAGTAGCTGGTAGCCAGCAAGAAAAGTCCTCGGCCGAACCTCCCGATTCTAGCATAGAGCGTGCCGTAGCGAGCCGCTCGCGGGCCGCGGCGGGCAGTGGGACGAGCAGGGCCGCAGCGTACGCGGCTCGCACGATGGAGGGAGCCGAGGAGGATGCCCTCCCCGGCTCCCTTCCCGACAGCCCAGCGGGCTCGACAGGCAGGTCGCCTCAGCCTCATACGGTGCCCCTCAGGAGTCTCCCGTCTCCTCACCTATGGGCCTGTACCCGCGCAGTCGCGGTGTCCCTTGTCCGGGAAGCCCGACGAACCGCCGGTCCCCGTCGGCGCTTAGCGGCCGGGCGAGGACACGACGAGCGTAGCCCCACGGACTTACCCAGATCTGTACAGCTACTTACCGATACTACCTTCGAGTCGGCGACCGGTCCCTCCGGCGTCACGCGAACGCGTTGTCCGACGCTTCCTCCATGGCAAGGATGTCCTCGTAGAGCCTCCGCGTCTCTGCAGAAGGATCCAGTCCGAGGTCCTCCGAGAGCTTCGTGCGACAGGCGACGTATGTCTCGATCGCCGCGCCTCGCTGTCCGGTGGCCATCTGGTACCGGATCGCCGCCCGGTAGAGGTCCTCCCGCCAGCTGTTGAACGCTAGTGCCGCTCGCACCATCCGCAACGCCTGATCGGGCATGCCATGCTGCTCGTGGAGAGCCGCTCCCCTGAGCATCGCGTCGGTGAACTCCTGGCGATAGTGCTCACGTGCGGAACTGAACCAGTCGTCGTAGAGGTCACCGGGGAGCAGATCGCCACGGTAGATGCCCATCAGAGCCTCGTACGCCGCGATGGCCTCCGAAGGACGTCCCGAACCCTCGGCGACGCGCGCCTGCTCGAGCTGCTCGTCGAAATCGTCGAGGTCGGTGTGCAGGTTCTCCCGGACGACCCGACAAACGCCGCCGATGCTCTCCACATAGGGGCAGGGCTCACTCCGCGATACTACTCCCATGAGGGCCGACTTCATCGCGCTCCATACCACGTAGAAGTTGTTGCGAGCGCGCACTTCGTCCATGTCCCGCCACAGGTGTTCGAGAATCTGGTCCCGAGGAACGTCCTGGCCCCGTTTGACGACGAGCATCGCGAAGAGCACGCGCGCCTTGCGCTTACGCCAGGCACGGGCAGGGACGGGACCTTGGGGAGTGACGACCTCGCAGGCACCAAGAACGCTGATTATGCAGACACGACGAGGATGAAACCCCGTACTTGCCAAGAATGCATGTGTACACTTCCGGGCATCCAGATGCTGCCGCACCCTTCGGCCAACGACTGAACACCCATCGAGTGCCAGCATCCTGAGGAGCCCTATGGGCAGCGCGTGAAGACCACCACATGAGTCCGCAAGAGCCTCAACAAGTCCGGGGAACGCCCGCAAGTACATCGTCAGTTGCCAGTTCGCACTCCCGGACTCAACGTACTCACTCAGCTTGCCATAACCGTTGATCCTGATGTCCTTGCCACTCTTGACCGATTCACAAACTGCCAGAATCAGCTCCGCCTTGAGCCTTTGCAGCAGCCCAATCGACTCGCCGACTTCATCGGTCAGACGATCAACAAGCTTCCTAGCAGACTCGTATTCTCCGCAGACAGCCAGCGAAGCTGCTGTCTCAAGGAAGGCAGAGTTGCGAAAGACTACATTAGGGTGACTAGCCAGCTTCTGGAGCAGGAGGTCACATTCGAGTACCGCATCCTCTGTCTCGCCCATTGCCCTAAGGATTGCAACAAGATACAGCCGTCCTTGATGGCCATAACTGTCGCCGCCAGCCATTTCACACTCACGAATAGACTCCCTAACATACGAGATTGCCTGCTCATACTCACATCGAGCAGCAGCAACCATGCCCTTATCGGCAAGAAAGCAGTTGTAGTGTCCGACGAAGCCCAGCTCGCGTGATCTCGCCAACACATCAGATATCACAGACTCTGCACAACGCAGTCGTCCTACCTCACAGTAGCTACATCCCAAGTTGCCCATTATGCTCAATCGCAGGGCTTCTGCGATTCGAGGGCTCTCTAAGGCTCTCGTCCACTCCTTGCTCGCTTCACTCCAGAACCCATCCGCTAGTGCAGAGATTAGTCCGCGGGACAGGTGCACACGGGCTACAATGTCGTCGGCGAGGGTTGCATCACCACGCATTGAGAGTTCCTGAATCCGCGCCAGACTGACCTCCGATGCTACCCTCTGCCCGATGAGTGCCGCGCAGACAGCATGCAGACTGAGAACAAGAACTCTAACCTCCGTTGGCACAGTGGAGTCTGGTCTCTGAAGAAAGGCCGAAAACGCTTCCACGGCTTGCAGTAAGCGGCCAGAGTCCATCCAAGACATGGCCATGTACAGAGTTATCTCACCCACGAGAGCATCATTCTCTCCTGCTTCTGCCAGGCTCTTCGCCACAGCAGCTTTCGATTGAGCTTCCTCATTCCAACCCTGTTCTTGAAGAATCTGAGCCAGCAAGTAGATAGCATGTGGCGAAGAAAGCAGGACAGCAGGTGGCAGTTGCTCCAAACAATCCCTCATTCCGGTAAGTAGGCCTCGAGCGAACAGAACATCGCCGTACTCTGAGAGCATCGCGCAGCGCTCGTAAGGGTCGGGGCAGAATCTCAGAATGGCCAGTAGTCGAACGTATCGGCCCTCGACAAGAAGCTCTCGGAGGACAGACTTTATGAGATGATGCTGTTCATCCAGTGTCAATAGCACAAACTCGACTGACATGAAAGCGTCCTGGGCAAGAGAATGCATAGAATACGTACTATCGCTAGCAAGAGTCACAAGGGGCACAACCTCAGCAATCCTCTTGAGGCGCACCCTGTCTGCAAGGTTCGTAATCTTGCAGAGCTGCCCTATGCTTCCCTTACCTAGAAGTGCCGCCGCATACAGCACGATGCGATCATCTCGCTCAAGCTGACAGTTGGCCAGCCAACGCAGGTGGGAAGCAACACTTGAGAAGCGCCACTCCTGCTGTTGCTTCAGCTCGCCTGTCGATTGCAGGCAAAGGACGTACGGGATGCAGAGAACCAAGAGTGCTGGCTGTCCCTTTGTGAACTCGAGCAGTTCGTTGACGAGATGTTCCTCGATATCACGATGGCCTACGTCATGAAGAAGCTCTCCGACCTCCCGGCTAGAGAACCGCAGAAGCTCTGCAGTAATCACCAGTATCTTCGGCGGTAGGGAGCTAACGTGTTCCACAGAGCGCGTTA
>JACUUM010000005.1 GCA_014859305.1 Coriobacteriia bacterium | reverse complement strand
GCTGTCCCTAGTACGAGAGGACCGGGATGGACGAACCTCTGGTGTACCAGTTGTCGCGCCAGCGGCACCGCTGGTTAGCTACGTTCGGTCGGGATAACCGCTGAAAGCATCTAAGCGGGAAGCCCATCTCAAGATGAGGTCTCTCACCGGGTCAACCGGGTAAGGCCCCTCGTAGACTACGAGGTTGATAGGCCGCAGGTGTACGCACAGCAATGTGTTCAGCCGAGCGGTACTAATAGGCCGAGGTCTTGACTTTCTATTCGATCTCTCTTTTGCGCGCTATGCAGCTCTCAGGGTGTGGACGCGTCGGCGAGGCGCGCTGACAACCGAATACGTGACGCTCGGCGAGAGCCGCCGGGTGTGTTCAGTGGTCATGGCGGAGGGGGTACACCCGGTCCCATTCCGAACCCGGCAGTTAAGCCCTCCAGCGCCGATGGTACTGCGGCGTAGGCCGTGGGAGAGTAGGACACTGCTGAACACACCCGGCGGCTCTCTTCGGCGTCACGGCCGCCGACCGGGTCGTGCCGGGATCGGGGGTCCGCGGCCCGTCGTCGGCCGCCGGTCCTCCTTCCGAGGATACTTGAGTAGGTTAGTCAGGATTTGTGGTAGAATCGCCTCGCCGTCTCGGCGCCCGGTGCTCGGGCGGCGCACCAGGGAATGGTCAGGCGGGGGCGAAGCCCGCGCTCGCGGGAGGTGAAAGGGAGGTGTCCCGGATGAAGGAGCGCGTTCGGGAGGTACTGGATACGATCCGGCCGGCGCTGCAGGCCGACGGCGGGGATGTCGAGCTGGTCGACGTCGAGGACGGCGTCGTGAAGGTCCGCCTCGTGGGGGCGTGCGCCGGCTGCCCGATGTCGCAGTTGACGCTGGCCAACGGGGTCGAGCGGGTCCTGAAGGAGCGGATCCCGGAGGTCCAGCGCGTGGAGCCCGTCGAGTAGGACGGCGGACACGACCCCGCAGGCTGGTGGTGCGGGTACGCCTCGGATGGGCGCCGCGTTCGGCGCCTGTCGGCGTTCTCGGCCCTTCGGGGGACCGAGGGGTGCCGCGCGGCTCGCCGGAGCAGCCGTTCGTCTCCTGGCCATTGGCACTACATGTGGCGTAAGGTACACTGAGCAGGCGCAATATCTGGTGCACCTGGTACCTGCGAGGCCCGGCGCGGGCCGCCCGGCGAGGCGTTCCTGCACCGAGCATGCGAAGGGGAGGACTCATGGCCGACACCACTGGCCGGACGACATACTCCAGAGCCATAGACGAGACGTTGTCGCCGAACTCCCTGAAGGTGCTGCAGAGGCGTTACCTGCGCAAGGATGACGAGGGGAACCCGGTGGAGGCGCCCTCGGACATGTTCGTGCGCGTCGCGGAGAACATCGCTTCGGCGGAGGCCGCGTTCGGAGCGACGGAAGAGGAGATCGCGGAGGTCGCGGGCGACTTCTACGACCTGATGACCTCGCTGGAGTTCCTGCCGAACTCGCCCACGCTCATGAACGCCGGACGCGAGCTGCAGCAGCTCTCGGCGTGTTTCGTGCTTCCCGTCGAGGACTCGATGGAGTCGATCTTCGACGCGGTGCGCGACACCGCGTTGATCCACAAGTCGGGCGGAGGGACGGGCTTCTCATTCTCCCGGTTGCGCCCGAGCGGGGATCAGGTCCGCTCCACCCAGGGCGTCTCGTCGGGCCCGGTCTCGTTCATGCGCGTCTTCAACCAGGCGACGGAGGCGGTCAAGCAGGGCGGCACCAGGCGCGGCGCGAACATGGGCGTGCTTCGCGTGGACCATCCCGATATCCTGGCCTTCATCCGCTGCAAGGCCGGCGGCGACTTCAGTAACTTCAACATCTCGGTGGCGCTCACGGAGGAGTTCATGACTGCGGTCGCCGACGACTCCACGTACGAGCTTCGCAACCCGCGTGACGGAGCGGTCATCGGCACCCTGCCGGCTCGAGAGGTCTACGACCTGATCGTCGAGATGGCCTGGGCGACCGGGGACCCGGGCATCATCTTCATCGACCGCATCAACAGGGACAACCCGACGCCTGCCCTGGGCGAGATCGAGTCGACGAATCCGTGTGGGGAGCAGCCGCTGCTGCCTTACGAGGCGTGCAACCTCGGCTCCGTGAACCTGTGCAGGTTCGTCACGTACGGAGACGGTCAGCCCGACGTGGACTGGGACCGGCTGGGCGACGTCGTGCGTCGGGCCGTGCGCTTCCTGGACGACGTCATCGAGGTGAACAACTACCCGCTGGAAAGGATCGGCGACCTGGCGCGCGCCAACCGCAAGATCGGGCTGGGCGTGATGGGTTGGGCCGACATGCTGATACTGATGGGCGTGCCGTACGATTCGGACGAGGCGGTCTCTCTCGGCGAGAAGGTGATGGGGTTCATCGCTGCGGAGGGACGGGCCGCCTCCGTGAAGCTCGCCGAGGAGAGGGGCCCGTTCCCGAACCTGCCCGGCTCGGTGCACGACATGCCTGGTGGGATGCGCGTGCGGAACGCCACCGTCACGACGATCGCCCCTACCGGCACGCTGTCCATCATCGCCAACTGCTCCTCGGGCATCGAGCCGCTCTTCGCGGTGAGCTACGTGCGGAACGTCCTGGACGACGAGCGGCTGGTCGAGGTGAACCCGCACTTCGAGGACGTCGCAGTGAAGAGGGGCTTCTACGGCCGTGAGCTCATGGCGGCGATCGCCGAGCACGGCTCCGTGGTCGGGGTCGACGACGTGCCCGAGGACCTGCGGCGGGTGTTCGTCGCCGCTCACGACATCGAGCCCGTCTGGCACGTGCGGATGCAGGCCGCCTTCCAGAAGCACACCGACAATGCGGTATCCAAGACGGTCAACTTCCCCGGCGACGCCACGCCGGAGGACGTGCGCGAGGTGTACGACCTCGCACACGAGCTCGGGGTCAAGGGCGTCACGATCTACCGCGACGGCTCCAAGGCCGGGCAGGTCCTCTCCACCGGCAAGGCGTCCAGGGATGGGGCCGCGGGACCCGGGGTCCCCGGTCCGATCGAGCCCCGCCCGCGCCCCGACGTCACACACGGGCGGACCGAGAAGATCCAGACCGGCTGCGGCAACCTCTACGTCACGATCAACTGGGATGACGAGGGCCTGTGCGAGGTCTTCACCTCCATGGGCAAGTCGGGCGGCTGCGCGGCGTCGCAGTCCGAGGCGCTCTCCCGCATGGTCTCGATGGCGCTTCGGGCCGGGATCGACCCGAGGGCGATCGTGAAGCAGCTCCGAGGTATCCGCTGTCCCAGTCCCGCGTGGGCGGAGGGCGGGAAGGTCCTGTCCTGCGCGGACGCCGTCGGCATCGTGGTCGAGCACATGATCGACTTCCGCGAGACCGGTGAGGCGGCCGTGGGAGTGCGCAAGTCCTCGGACAGCCTCGACTACCTCTCCGGCGCCTGCCCGGAGTGCGGCGGGGCGGTCGAGCACGAGTCGGGGTGCATGGTCTGCCGGGCTTGCGGCTTCAGCAAGTGCGCGTAGAGGGCGGCGGGTGACGCGATGGTGCTCTCGGACCGGACGATCAAGGAGCAGCTGAGGGCCGGCCGCATCCGGATCGACCCGTGCGACCCGCAGGACATCCAGCCGTCCAGCGTGGACCTGCACCTCGGGGCGAGGTTCCAGGTCTTCCGCAACTCGCGCTACCCCTACATCGACCCGATGCGGGAGCAGGCGGGGCTCATGGAGATGGTCGAGGCGAGCGCCGAGGAGCCGTTCGTCCTGCATCCCGGCGAGTTCGCGCTCGGCACGACCGTGGAGCGGATCGGGCTGCCCGAGGACGTGGTCGCGCGGCTGGAGGGGAAGTCATCCCTCGGGCGGCTCGGCCTGCTCATCCACTCCACGGCCGGGTACGTGGATCCGGGGTGGGAGGGGCATCTGACGCTGGAGCTCTCCAACGTGGCGAACCTGCCCATCGTACTCACCCCGGGCATCGCCATCGGCCAGGTTTCCTTCATGCAGATGACCACCCCTGTGGAGCGCCCCTACGGTACTCCCGGCCTGGGGAGCAAGTACCAGGGCCAGACCGATCCCATGCCCAGCAAGGCCTTCAAGCCACGCGGATGACGACGGCCGGCAGCGGCGGGCGGTGTCCGCGGCGGGCCGGGCAGGTCTAGAGGCCGCGGGTCACCCGGCTGACGATCGGGGCGGGGACGAGACCGGCAAGGTACTTCCCGATCGTCGACTCCATCACCGGCAGCCATCTGAGGCGCCGGCGGATGTCGGCGGAGATGGACGCGGTGGCGCGCGCGTAGTCGGCCAGCGCCTCGCCGGGTGCGCTCTCGGCGACGGCCCTTCCTGCCAGCAGCCCCGTGCGCAGGGCATACGAGATCCCCTCGCCGGACGTGGGCGACATGAAGCCGCCGGCCTCGCCGGCCAAGAGGACTCGCCCGGAGCCGGGAGAGATGTCGGCAGGCGTCCTCACGGACAGCGCCGTGCATGCCTCCCGCCGCACGGTCTCGCCGAGCTGCGGCATCGCTTCGCGCAGGATGCCGAGCGTCTGGTCCTGCTTCTCATGGGGGCGCCGGGTCTTCGGGTAGTAGACCGAGCCGACGATCGCCGTCTCGCCCTTCGGCACGACGTAGGAGTACGCGAAGCAGTCGCCGATGCCCCGCATGTAGATGCAGTCGAAGTAGGGCTCCAGCTCCCCGTCCAACCGGACGAAGTCCTGGAGGGTGACGTACGTCTCGACCGAGCCGTTCCCCAGCGCGCGCCGCGTCCTCGAACGTGCCCCGTCGGCGCCCACGACCGACGTGCACGTGACGGTGCGACCGCCATCGGGCGTCTGGAGGCGCAGTCGCACGTGGCCGTTGTGCTGCTCGAGGCCCTCCAGCGTCGTGCGCTGCTCGACGTCGACCCCTTGCGGCAGAAGGCCCAGCAGCCACACGTCGAACGCGCGGCGGTCGACGTTCAAGAAGCGCAGATCGGTGCTCTTGCGGATGCCCCGGTCCCAGTCCACGTAGCGGAAGCAGACGTGGGCGGGCTGCAGCACCGTCTCCCGGGGTATCGGCGCGATGGATTCCAGGAACGTCTGGCTGTCTTCGTGCAGCATCCCCCCGCAGCTCTTGTCGCGAGGGAAACGGGAGGAATCGACCACCAGCACGCTGCCGGCCTTGGCCGCCTGGACGGCCGCCATCACGCCTGCGGGTCCGGCGCCGACGATGACGGCGTCGTAGGAATCGCGCATTCGTCCACCTCTCCGTCGCGGGCGACGCCCCGTGCCGGCGGGGACGTATGAGTCATTCGACCCGATCCCTTCGGTTCCTTCCACACTGCGGGGTCGGAGGTGACTCGCGCCTGCGGGAAAAGACTCCTGACGACGGCGGACGCTCGGACGGCCGGCGGCGGGAGGAGCGAGGCGCCGAGAGAGGAGGAGGGTGACGGTGAGAACGGGAGAGGGCAGGCGCAGGACGCGCGTGCAGGACGAGCGCTCCGAGGAGCCGGGTAGGACCCGGGAGCCCCCGGAAGCGGAGGTCCGGCCCGCGAACCCGGAGCCCGGCTACGTGGAGCCCGTCTACGGTGATGTCGTCCCGGGATGGACGGTGATCGTCCGGCGCGGAGTCTACTACGTGCTCGGCATCGTGGAGGTACTGCTCGTCTTCAGGTTCCTGCTCAGGCTCTTCGCAGCCAACCCGGCCGCCCCGTTCGTGGCCTTCGTCTACGGTGTCACGGCTCCGCTCGTCTTCCCGTTCGCCGGGGTCTTCAGGGGTTTCGCCGCCGACGGGGCGGCCTTCGAGCCCGGCACGCTGCTCGCGATGGCGGTCTACGCGGTGGCGGCTTGGGCCGTCGACCGGCTGGTGATGCTGGTGGCCTCCTCGGCGCGTGGGGTGTGACGGGGCACAGACGCTGCTCGGCGCAAAGGGGGCGGGCATAGTAGAATCGGCCCCGTACGGTTCACGTGCGGAAGGGCGGCCGATGGCGAGATGTTGGGAGCGGCGCGGCTGCGACGACGAGATGCAGTCGGCGTGCCCGCATCCGAACGAGCTGCGCGACAGATGCCCCGCGAAGTGCGCCTTCGCCAACTGCGACAGTGCCGCCCACGAACTGACCATCGAGCCGGAGCTGGTGTTCGATCCGGCTGTGGACAGGAGCGCCGCGATCCGCGAGGAGTGCGTCTTCTGCGCGTTCTTCCTGAGGTACGGGCCGCGTGCCGGGTAGGCGCTCGGAGCTGGAAGGGGGAGGACCACGTGTGGAAGCGCCGCGGTTCGGGCTGGGACGACCTCTACGCTCTGCTGCGCGACGTCTTCTGCGGCGCCGCGGTCACGTGCTTCCTGTGGGGCGTGCATCGCATCGGCACCTCGCTGAAGACCGATGCGCGGCTTCGTGCTCTCGACCAGGTCGGAGACGCCTTCACGGCCGAGGAGCGTGAGGCACTGATCGAGAAGATCCGTTCACGCTCCCTCCATCTCTAGGCCGCCCGTGAGGTCGGATGAAGAGCCTCCTCGCGCCGCGCCTCGCCGGGACCCGCGGCCCGCCGGTGTCCACCGTCGCGCCCACGAGGGGTCGGACGGCGGAGCGAGCCTGGCGGCCGGGGAGTTGCGGCGCTTCGGCGAGGAGCTCGCGGCGGCGGGCGTCATACAGGTCGGCGGCGCGTTCACCGACATCCCGGAGGCCGACGCTCTCGTGAAGTCGCGGCCTGAGGCGTTCCTCATCGGGCTGCTGTTCACGCAAGGGATCCCGGCGGAGAGGGCCTGGGCGGGTCCGTGGCTGCTGATGCGGCGGCTCGGCCACCTCGACCTCGCGCGCATGGCCGACGAGCCGGAGGCCGTTCGCGCGGCGCTCCAGCGCTCGCCGATGCTCCATCGCTTCAAGGAGACCTTACCTCGCTGGGTCGTTGCCGCGGCGCGCAAGGTGCTCGACGAGTACGACGGCGACGCCTCGCGCATCTGGACGCCCGGTTCCCGGGTGCTGGACGTCGTCGAGCGGCTTCAGGCCTTCCAGGGCATCGGGCGCAAGAAGGCGGTCATGGGCGCCGAGATGCTGGTGCGATGCCTCGGTGTGTCGCTGGCCGGAGTCGAGTGCGGGCAGGTGGCCTACGACGTCCACGTGCGTCGCGTCTTCCTGCGTTCCGGGCTCGTGGAGCGCGACTCGCCGGAGGACGTCGAGGCGGCCGCGCGCACCGCGAGTCCGGCGGAGCCGGGGCTGATGGACCTGCCGGCATGGCTGGTGGGGCGGCAGTGGTGCCGGCCGAACCGGCCGGCCTGCGAGGCGTGCCGCCTCGCCGCCGCGTGCCCCCGCCGGGTATGGCTTCGCCCCGAGGGCGTCGGGGCCCGCCGGCGCGAGCGCTAATCCGCCCTCCGGAAGAGCAGGCCCGAACGGAGCTTCGGGTGGAAGTAGGTCGACTTCTGCGGCATGGTCTCGCCGGCGAGGGCCACCCGGCGCATCTGCTCCATGGGGATCGGCCGCAGCAGGAACGCCACGTCGTGCACGGCCGCGGCCTGCAGCGCCTCGTCGGCATCCTTCGCGAACTCCAGGCGATCAAGCGTCTCCGGACGGTCCGGGTGTATCCCGAGGAGCGGGTCGAGCACGAGCTCTTGCAGCACCGCCACATCGAGCGTCTTCCAGGCGTGAGAGCGCGAGCCGGTCATCGAGTCCGCCCACCCTTCGCGCGCCACCGCGAGCCTGACCCGCTCGTCTCCCCGAGCCTTCAGGAGGAACGCCGGTCGTTCCGCGGTCAGGAGCGCGTCGGCGGCCCGGTCCTCGGGTGCCTCGGTGACCTCGAAGCTCTCCTCGAGAGAGGCCCGGAACGCCGCCGGGTCGAAGCGTCCCGCGGCGTCGGCCACCCGATGGGTCGGGAGCACGGCAAGGCCGGGGTCCTCCATGTTCGTCAGCGTCATCATCACGAAGTCGTAGCGTGGAGCGTCGGGCTCGTCCGTTCGCCCGCGGCCGGGGCCAGGAAGTCGAGGCCCCGGCCGTTGCGGCTGCTCCGCGCGCCGCTCGTCGCGGTAGGCCAGCGCCACGGTGTAGCGGTGGTGGCCGTCGGCGATGAAGACGCGCTCGCCGGCGAATGCGGCGGCGAGCGCTCGGAGGTCCTCGGGCTCGCGCATGGCCCAGGCGCGGCTCGTGACGCCGTCCTCGTCGGTGGCGGTGAGCAGCGTCTCGCCGTTCTGCGCCGCGTCGATGACCGCGTCCATGACGCCGGCGGGGTCGTGGTAGAGGCCGAAGACGGAGCTGAGGTTCGCGCGCGTCGCTCGCAGGAGCTCGAGACGGTCCGACAGCGCCTTGGGGAGCGTGCGCTCGTGGGGCAGGATCACTCCGGCCTCGAACGGTTCCAGCGCGACCGCCGCCACGAGACCGCGACGCCGGACCTCGTGCCCGTCGCGGTCGAAGCGTTGCTCGAGAACGTAGACCGCCGGTGAGGCGTCCTCGGCCAGCACTCCGCCCTCCAGCCACTCGCGCCACCGGGCCGCACCTCTCGCGTAGCGGTTACCGGGCGCCTCGGGATCGAGCGGTCCTTCGGGGAGTTCGAGGGCGACGACGTTGCGCGGGTCGCGCGAGAGGAGCTCCTCGCGCAGTGCCGGCGTGATCACGTCGTACGGCGGCGCGGTCAGCGGCGTGACGTCCCCGGTGCGGGCGTAGGTGACGGCGCGGAAGGGGCGGACGTCGGCCACGGGCGGTCTCTCCTCGTTCGGCTGGCGGTACGAGCGTCCAGTCTAGCCGACGCGAGGGGCGGGGGCCACAGCCTCCCCTAGGAGAGCCCGGGGCAGCGGCGCCCACCGTCCGCGCGGCCGCCCCGGGGGCCACCGGATCCTCACGCGAGCGCGGCGCGCGCGATGACGAACAGCACGACACCTGCCAGCGTCGCCCCGAGGAAGCTGCGGGTCCGCGCGTAGACCGCCGCGGTGGGCACGGCGGCGAGCACGTAGGGGTTCGCGGGCGAGAGGGCCCATCCGCCCTCGGGACGAAGCACCGCGACCGCGACCAGCGAGGCCATCACCGAGACAGGCACGAACGAGAGCCACCTGTGGACCGGCTCCGGCAGCCGGAGCCGGGAGACGACGGCGATGGGCAGGAACCGCACGCCGAAGTTCGCCAGGGCCATCCCGACGATCACGGCCCAGGCGACGCGCTCGCTCATCGGGACGTCACCGCCCCCGCCGTAGCGGCGAGCGCGGTGGCCAGCAGGATGTACCACGCCCCCGGCAAGGCGGCGGAGGCGGTGAGCGCGACGGCGGCGGCCAGCGCCGCGACCCACAGGTGACGCCGGGACTCGACCTGCGCGACCAGCAGCGCCGTGAACATCGCCGGCATCGCGAACTGGACCCCCCAGGCGCCGGCGTCGCCCAGAGAAGCCGCGGTCACCGCGCCCAGTGCCGTACCGCTCACCCATCCGGTCCAGGCGACCACGCCCACGCCGAGCATCGAGGCGCTGGTGGCGAGCCCCCGGCGGGCGTCGGTGACGTTGACGGCGAACGTCTCGTCGGTGAGCGTGAAGGCGAGGGAGGACTGCAGGGGCGCCGACGCGCCCGCGAGGTAGGGCGACAACGTCGCCCCGAACAGCACGTAGCGGAGGTTCACGACGGTCGTGGCGGCGACCACCGCGACCGCTCCCGCTCCCCCCCGCAGCAGTTCGAGCGCGACGAACTGGCCGGCTCCGGCCAGCGCCGTGGCGCTGCATGCCACCGCCTGGCCCGCCGTGAAGCCGATGGTCGTCGCCAGAACGCCGAAGGCCGCGCCCACCGGGAAGTAGCCGAGGAAGATGGGGGATCCGAGGCGCATGCCTCGAAGGAAGCTCTCTCGGTACGGCGTTTGCATCCTCTCCAAGCCATCGCGTGCCCGCCGGACTGACCCGACGAATCCTAACATGAGGGGACTGGACGAGTGGGTATGGGGAGCCGATACAATCAGACAAGGGCTTCCAGCTCGCATCCGGGAAGCCGGCGGCTCCGGAAAGCACGCGATCGACGCACCGGAGGCTGGCGATGGAGTTCACGGTCAACTGTCCCCACGACGGGCAAGTAGAGGTCTCTCTCGAGGACGTCTCCCGCGTCGTGCTCCGCGACGCCGACCGCGTCGAGATCGTGTTCTGCTGCCCCCTCTGCGGGGCGTCGATCCCGCTCACCCTCCGCGTCCCGAACCTGCTGATGGCTGCCATAGAATCCGCCGAGGACGATGCCGAGGCGCTGGCGGCCTCGGTCGCCGTGCCCGTCTCGGAAGGCACCCCCGAGGTCGCAGCGCTCGAGGGCGAGGACGACCCGAGGGTGCGCGCGTACTGCGAGTACTTCCGGCGTCAGCTCTCGCGGGTCAACTGCGTGCAGGACATGCTGCACGAGATCGACGGCTGACCGGCCCACGGCGTCCCTGCGTCCCCCCCGCCGCTCACCCGTATGCCCGGAATCCCGTCCGTCGCCTCTGCGAGAGCCACACAGGCAGCATCATCAGCGCCCCGGCGGCGAACCCTCCCAGGTGGGCGAACCACGCGACACCTCCGACCTGGGCCGTGCCGGGCGCCAGGGCGATGAGCCCGTTGGCGAGCTGCAGCACGAACCAGAACCCGATCACGAAGGCCGCCGGCACGCGCGCCACCTCGATGAAGAAGAAGATCGGTATCACGGTGAGGACCGCCGCGCCGGGGTAGAGGAGCAGGTAGCCGCCGAGCACGCCGGCCACCGCGCCGCTCGCGCCGAGGTTGGGGATGACGCTGCCGGTGTCCACCAGGCCCTGGGCCAGGGTGGCAGCCACGCCAGCGAGCAGGTAGAAGCCGATGAAGCGGGGCCGGCCGAGGCGGTCCTCGACGTTGTTGCCGAAGATCCAGAGGTAGAGCATGTTCCCCCCGATGTGCAGCAGGCCTGCGTGCATGAACATGGCGGCGAACACGGTCAGCCACTGCCGCGGGTCCCAGGGTGCGCCGAAGAACCGGGCGGGCACGAACGCCCAGCGCGTGACGAACTCGACGATCCCCGGCCCCAGCGAGACCTGATAGGCGAACATCGCGACGTTCGCCGCGATGAGCGCCACGGTGACCCATGGGAACCGGCGGGTCGGGTTCTCGTCGCGCAGCGGGATCATCCGCCCCTCCTCCTTTTGCTAACATCGCATGTAGCGTTGTGAGTGTACCCGAGCTGGGCCCCCGTCCCTGGCGGGGCGCGGAGGCAGGGAGGCCGGAATGAGCGTCCTCGGTGGGGTAGGGCTCTTCGTGTGCAGCGGTATCGCGCTCGTCGTGGTGGCGATCGCGGTGTTCCTCATCGCGCTGTACAACCGGCTCGTCACGCTGAGGAACCGCGTGGACAACGCGTGGTCGCAGATAGACGTCCAGCTCAAGCGCCGCTACGACCTGATCCCCAACCTGGTCGAGACCGTCAAGGGCTACGCCGCGCACGAACGCGAGACGCTCGAGAAGGTCGTCCAGGCGCGGCAGATGGCCATCGACGCGAAGTCGGTGGCGGAACAGGGCCAGGCCGAGAACATGCTGACGAGCACCTTGCGCAGCCTGTTCGCCGTCGCGGAGGCCTACCCGGACCTCAAAGCGAACCAGAACTTCCTGCACCTGCAGGAGGAGCTCTCCGGCACCGAGAGCAAGATCGCCTACGCCCGTCAGTTCTACAACGACTCCGTCATGACGTTGAACACGGCGATGCAGAGCTTCCCGGCGAACATGGTCGCGGGGCCGATGGGGTTCTCGCCGAGGGAATACTTCGAGATCGAGGTGGCGGCCCGAGAGGCCCCGCAGGTCTCGTTCTAGTCGGTAGGCGTGTACGATCAGATAGCATCCAACAAGCGTCGAAGCGCGCTGCTGATCGGTGTCTTCGTGGCGCTCATCGTGCTCCTGGGCTGGGTCTTCGGCGAGCTGACGGGGTACGGGTACGTGGCGCCGCTGCTCGCGTCGGGGGTCGCCGCGGCCATGGCATGGGGCTCCTACCGGTATTCCGACCGCATCGTGCTCTCGATGAGCCGTGCTCGCCCCGCCGACCCTCGTGCCGACCAGTACCTCGTGAACACGGTGGAGGGTCTGGCGATCGCGGCGGGCGTCCCCAAGCCCGCCGCCTACGTGGTCGAGGACCCCGCGCCGAACGCCTTCGCCACGGGCAGGGATCCGGAGCACGCTGCGATAGCGGTCACGACGGGGCTGGTCGAGAAGCTCGACCGGCTGGAGCTCGAGGGCGTGGTCGCTCACGAACTCGCCCACGTGCGCAACTACGACGTCCGGCTGCAGACGCTCACCGCGGTGCTGGCGGGGACCGTCGTCCTGATGGCGGACTGGATGCGCCGCTGGATGTGGTGGGGCGGCCGCGGACGCAGGCGCGGCGAGTCGGGCGCGGGCATCGCCTTCCTCGTCCTCGGCCTCGTCTCGGCGATCCTCGCCCCTCTGGCGGCGCTCGCCATCCACTCGGCCATATCGCGGAGACGCGAGTTCCTGGCCGACGCCGACGGCGCCCTGCTCACCCGGTACCCCCCCGGGCTGGCGGGCGCGCTGCGCAAGATCGCCGAGGACCCCAACCGGCTCCGGGTGGCCAACAAGGCCACGGCTCCGCTGTGGATCGCCAACCCTCTCCGCGACTACGGCGGCCGCGTGAACGCGATGTTCGAGACGCACCCTCCCATCGAGGAGCGCATCCGGCGTCTGGAGGCGATGTAGGTGGCCGCCGCCGCGCTGCACGCCGTCGCCGCGCTGCCCTTCCCGGACATCGACCCCGTCGCGGTCAGGATCGGCCCCTTGAGCCTGCACTGGTACGGACTGGCTTACGTGGCGGCGTTCGCGATCGCCGGCTTGCTCTTCCGGCACCTCGTACGGCGCTGGAACGTAGGCCTGAGCGACGACGACGTCATGGAGGTCGTCGTGTTCTCGATCGCCGGCGTGCTGATCGGCGCGCGCCTGGGCTACGTGGTCGTCTACGGCGGGGGGCAGTACTGGCGCGATCCGCTCTCGGTCCTGGAGGTGTGGGACGGAGGGATGTCGTTCCACGGCGGGCTCGTCGGCATCGTCGCCGCCGGACTGCTCGTGGCGAGACGGCTGAAGGTGCCGTTCCTGCGGATGGCCGATGCCGCCGCGGTCGGGGCGCCCGTGGGCTTCTTCCTGGGCAGGATCGCGAACTTCGTGAACGCGGAGCTGTGGGGACGGCCGACGGACCTGCCATGGGCGGTCGTCTTCCCCGGAGCGGGGCCGCGACCGCGCCACCCCAGCCAACTGTACGAGGCGCTGCTGGAAGGGGCGGTCATCTTCGTCGTGTTGTGGAGCCTCTCGCGGCGTGAGCGCCCGCGCGGGACGCTGCTCGGGTGGCTGCTCGTGATGTACGGCGCCTTCCGGTTCGCGGTGGAGTTCGTGCGGGAGCCCGATCCGCACCTGGGGCTCGTCCTCGGCCCGTTCACGACCGGTCAGATCCTGAGCGTCCCGATGCTGCTCGCAGGCGTGGCGCTGCTGGTATGGGTCAGGCGCGGATCGAGCCAGGGGCCTTCCAGCACGGCTCACGGCGGTCGAGGCACCTGACGGCCTCGCTCGGCGCGAGCGACTCGAGCGGGTCGCAGTGCGCGCAGAAGAAGCGAGGGAACGCCCCGACGAGATCCTTCAGGTCGGGGTCCGAATATGCCGCCGGATCCGGCTGCTCGACGATGTGGAGGAGTTGGCACGCCATCTGCGGTCCTTATCGGCAGGATACGGGATGACTGTAGCGCCCGGGGGGCGGGCGGCGCAACGAGGCGTCGTTTGACCCGCGTCTTCGGCAGACCGTATCCTTCCGGCGGTACCTCTCGAAGGAGAAGCCCTCGATGACGCTCCCCCGGCCGGCGAAGACGGCACTCCTCGTCGGTGTCCCGCTCGTCGTCGCACTCGCGGTCGCGATCGTCCCCGCGTGGAGGAAGAAGGAGCCCGAGGTCACGTCGAAGTGGCCGTGGGCCGATGCCGAGCGCGTGCTCGACAAGCCGGCCGAGCCCCCGCGGTGGCCGCTGACGGGCCTGGACGCGCCCGACGTGGTGTCCGTGCGCTCGCGCGTGGTCTCGGTGAAGATCGAGAACTCGGCGGAGGCGCGCCCGCAGCTCGGCCTGCGGGATGCCGACGTGGTCTACGAGATGCTGTCCGAGGGCGGGATCTCGCGCTTCAACGCGATGTTCCACTCGCGCATACCGGAGGCGGTCGCCCCCGTCCGCAGCGCCCGGATGCCGGACCTGCAGATCGTGCCGCAGTACAAGGCGGTCTTCGCCTACTCGGGCGCGAACGGGGACGTCCTGAGACGGATCAAGTCCTCGGGCATCGACGAGATGGAGTTCGGTGTCAACCCGGTCGGTTACTACCGGGGAGCGGGCCGCCGGGCGCCCCACAACCTCTTCCTGGACATAGCGAAGCTCCGCGAGCAGGCGGTGGCCAAGCGCAAGTTCGCCGAGAAGACCGAGGTGAGAGGGCTGACCTTCTCACCCAGCGTGGAGACGAGCGCAGCGGCCTCGCGCATCGTCATCCCATTCTCTCCCGCGAACCGCGTCGAGTGGACCTACGACGCGCCGTCGAGCGCCTACGCCCGGGTCAACAACGGGAAGGCGCACACCGATGCCGGCAGCGGCAAGCAGATCACCGCGACGAACGTGGTGGTGCTGTGGGCCAAGACCAAGAAGCTGAGGCTCCGCGACTCCACGGGGTCGCCGACGCTGGACATGGAGCTGGTGGGCAAGAACCGCGCGGCGGTCTTCCGTGACGGGGTCCGTATGGACGGGACGTGGGAGGCGAAGGAGGACGCCCCTCCGGCCTTCCGCGCAACCGACGGGACCCTGATCACGCTGCGACCCGGCAACACCTGGTTCCAGGTCGTCCCGACCTCGGTCAACATCGCGTTCGACTAGCGCGCCCCCGTCGCGGAACCGAACGGGCGGTCGCGACGGGGGACGATGTTCCCCCGGGGAGTGCGCTTTCCTTGTACGCACGGGGGCGCGCCAGGTAGAATCGCATGGTCACAAGGCCCGTCTGACCCGGACGCCGGCGGGTCGTCCCTCCGGTCCCTCGAAGGAGCCCTGATACCGTGTCTGAGAACGCCAAAGCCACCGGCACCCCTCGTGTGAAGACGGGGCTCGCCGAGATGCTCAAGGGCGGCGTGATAATGGACGTCGTCGACGCAGAGCAGGCCAAGATCGCAGAGGACGCCGGCGCCGTCGCCGTGATGGCGCTGGAGCGTGTGCCCGCCGACATCCGGGCCACCGGCACCCCTCGTGTGAAGACGGGGCTCGCCGAGATGCTCAAGGGCGGCGTGATAATGGACGTCGTCGACGCAGAGCAGGCCAAGATCGCAGAGGACGCCGGCGCCGTCGCCGTGATGGCGCTGGAGCGTGTGCCCGCCGACATCCGGGCCGCCGGCGGGGTGGCGCGCATGGCGGACCCCGGCAAGATCGAAGGGATCATCGCCGCCGTCTCCGTCCCGGTCATGGCCAAGTGCCGCATCGGCCACTTCGTCGAGGCCCAGGTCCTCCAGTCGCTCGGCGTGGACTACGTCGACGAGTCGGAGGTGCTGACCCCGGCCGACGAGGAGCACCACGTCGACAAGTGGGACTTCACCGTCCCGTTCGTATGCGGCGCGCGGAACCTCGGCGAAGCGCTCCGCAGGATCGCCGAGGGCGCCGCGATGATCCGCACCAAGGGCGAGCCCGGGACCGGCAACGTCGTGGAAGCGGTGCGCCACATGCGGGCGATGCTCGACGACATCTCGTGGCTCCACGGCCTTCGGGGCGAGCAGCTCTTCACCGCGGCGAAGGACCTGCAGGCCCCCTACGACCTGGTGAAGTGGGTAGCGGAGAACGGGAGTCTGCCGGTGGTCAACTTCTCGGCCGGAGGCATCGCCACGCCGGCGGACGCGGCGATGATGATGCAGCTCGGCTGCGACGGTGTCTTCGTGGGGAGCGGCATCTTCAAGAGCGGCGACCCGGCCAAGCGTGCCCGGGCGATCGTTGAGGCGACCACCCACTTCGAGGACGCCGGGATCGTCGCGCGGGTCTCTCGCGACCTGGGCGAGCCGATGGTCGGCATCAACATCTCCGAGATCCCCGAGGCCGAGATCATGCAGACGAGAGGCTGGTAGCGTTGCGGGTAGGCGTGCTCGCACTGCAGGGAGCGTTCCGCGAGCACATCCTGGCGCTGGAGGCCCTCGGCGCGCGCGTGGAGGCGGTGAGGCTGCCCGACCAGCTCGAAGGCCTCGACGGTCTCGTGATGCCCGGCGGGGAGTCGACGGCCATCGGCAAGCTCATGGAGGCGTACGGCTTCTGCGAGGCGATCCGCGCGCGGCACGCCGAGGGGATGTCGGTATGGGGGACGTGCGCGGGTGCGATCCTCATCGCGTGCGAGATCGTGGACCCCGCCCGGGGTCAGCGGCCGCTCGGGCTGATGGACGTGACCGTGCGGCGCAACGCCTACGGCCGCCAGATCGACAGCTTCGAGGCCGACATCGCCTTCAGCGGGCTCGAGGGGCCCGACACCTTCCGGGGCGTCTTCATCAGGGCGCCGTGGATAGAGCGGCTCGGCGAGGGCGTGGAGCCGCTCGCCGTCCACGACGGCGTGGTCGTCGCCGCGCGCCAGTGCGACCTTCTGGCGACCACGTTCCACCCCGAGCTCACCGGCGACCCCCGCGTGCACCGCTACTTCCTCGAGCAGGTCATGCGAGCGTAGGCGACGTCCCATGCCGTCTCGCGGCTGCTGGTGCGCCCGGTGCGGGATTCGCTATCCTGGCGCCGGACCCCTCTTGCGCGCCCGCCGCGGCGCGCCCGCTGAAGAACCTGGAAAGGGACGACCGGGATGTCCGGACACTCCAAATGGGCCACTACGAAGCACCGCAAGGCGGCCCAGGACGCGAAGCGCTCCGCGCTGTTCAGCAAGCTCTCGCGCATGGTCACGGTCGCCGCCAAGACCGGCGGCGACCCCAACCCGGAGAACAACGCGGCTCTGGCCGCCGCGATCGCCAAGGCGAAGAGCTACTCCCTGCCCAAGGACAGGATCGAGACCGCGATCAACAAGGCGTTCGGAGCGGGGGAGGCGGCCGACTTCGAGGAGGTCGTCTACGAGGGGTACGGACCCGGCGGCGTGGCCCTCTACGTGGAGGCCCTCACCGACAACCGGAACCGCACCGCCGCCGACGTGCGTTCCGCCTTCACTCGCGCCGGCGGGTCGTTGGGCGCGGCGGGGTCGGTCGCGTTCCAGTTCGCCCGCGTGGGCGAGGTCGTGATCGAGAAGGGTGCCGGCGTCGACCCCGACGAGCTGCTGCTGCTCGTGGCCGACGCCGGGGGCGAGGACCTCGAGGACAACGGCGAGGAGTACGTGGCGCTGACGGTCCCAGCGGACCTCGGCGCGGTCAAGGACGCGCTGGAAGCCGCCGGCGTGCCCGTGAAGGGCGCGGAGCTGGCCATGCGCCCCACGACCCCGGCCGTGCCCGACCTGGAGACGGCGAAGAAGGTCATGCGCCTGGTCGACGCGCTGGAGGACAACGACGACATCCAGGACGTCTACCACAACATGGAGATGACCGAGGAGCTCGCGCAGCAGTTGCAGGCGGGTTAGGGAGGCGCTCCTCGGCGCCGGCGTGGACTCCTCGCAGCCGTTCGCCTACACTGAACATACGTTCGATTCCCGCGATCGCGAGGGGAGCGCGTGATCATCCTCGGCATCGACCCCGGGCTGGCCAACACGGGATGGGGCGTCGTCGAGCGCGCGGGGGACCGCTTCGGTTGCCTGGGGTACGGATGCCTCGTCACCGACACCGCCGCGGGCCTCGCCGAGCGGCTGCGCGCGCTTCACGACGGCCTCGCCGAGCTCCTGCACGAGCACGCGCCCGACGAATGCGCCGTCGAGAACGTCTACTTCTCCGCCAACGCCCGCACGGCGTTCGCGACCGGCCAGGCCCGGGGAGCCGCGCTCGTGGCGGTGGCGTCCGCCGGGGTCCCGGTGGGCGAGTACGGCCCGGGCGAGGTGAAGCTGGCCGTCACGGGCACGGGGTCGGCCGACAAGCGGCAGGTCGCGTACATGGTGCGCGCCATCCTAGGCCTGGCCGAGGAGCCTCGCCCCGACCACGCCGCCGACGCCCTGGCCATCGCCGTCTGCCACGCGAACGGACGAGCGGGAACGGCCCGGCGCGGGGCTGCCGGCGCGCGGCAGTCCGCAGCGGGCCGGGCGGGCCGAGGCTGGGCGGCGGCCGTCGAGCGGGCCGAGAGCAAGGCGGCGGGAGGCGGGCGATGATCGCCTTCCTCCGCGGCCGTGTGACCGCCCGCTCGCTCGCCGGCTGCGTCATCGACGTGGGCGGGGTGGGGTACCGCTTGGCCATGTCCACCGCCTCGCTCGCCGCGCTGCCTTCCGAGGGCGGGGAGGCCACGGTGCTGACGCACCTGCACGTCCGCGCGGACGAGATGTCGCTCTTCGGCTTCGCCACCGCCGAGGAGAAGACGCTGTTCGAGCAGCTCATCACGGTTTCGGGCGTCGGGCCGAAGGTCGCCCTCGCCGCGCTGTCGGCGATGCCGCCGGCGGCGCTCGTCGAGGCGATCGTGCGGGAGGACGCCGCCGCCGTCGCCGCCGTCCCCGGCATCGGGAAGAAGACGGCGCAGCGTGTGGTGCTGGAGCTGAAGGACAAGCTCGGCGCCCCCGAGGACCTCGGTGCGGGCGGGACGCGCGGGGCAGCGCTCGGCGCGGCCGCGGAGGCGCGGGAGGCGCTGTTGTCGATGGGCTTCTCACCGGCCGAGGTTGGCGCCGCGCTCAAGGGTGGGCCCGCCGGAGCCGACGCCGCGGCGCTGCTGCGCCGCGGGCTGAGGCGCCTGGGGGGTGCGGCGTAGGTGGGCGCCGAGGACCTGCGCGACCCCGGAGGCCGGTCGGAGGAGGACTCCGAGCGGCTCGTGTCGGCGGGGTTCACCGAGGACGACGTCGAGATCGATCGCAGTCTGCGTCCGCGTACGCTCGACGAGTACCTCGGCCAGGGCCGCGTGAAGGAGAACCTGCGCGTCCTGCTCCAGGCCGCCAAGGCGCGCGGCGAAGCGCTTGACCACGTGCTGCTGTCCGGTCCGCCGGGACTCGGAAAGACCACGCTGGCCGGCGTCATCGCCAACGAGCTCGGCGTGCACCTCCGCACGACGTCCGGACCCGCCGTCGAGCGCGCCGGGGACCTCGCGGCCATCCTGACGAACCTGGAGGAGCGCGACGTGCTCTTCATCGATGAGGTGCACCGGCTCAACCGCGCCGTGGAGGAGGTCCTCTACCCCGCGATGGAGGACTACTCGATCGATGTCGTCATCGGCAAGGGTCCCGCCGCGCGCAGCCTGAGGCTCGACCTGCCGCGCTTCACGCTGGTGGGCGCGACCACGCGGACCGGCCTTCTCACGGGGCCGCTCCGCGACCGGTTCGGCATGTCGCTGCGGCTCGACTACTACACACCCGAGGAGCTGCAGGCGATCGTGCGGCGGTCGGCGGGGATCCTGGGCGTCCAGGCCGACGAGGAGGGCGCCGCCGAGATCGCCAGGCGGTCGCGAGGCACGCCGCGGCTGGCGAACCGGCTGCTCAAGCGGGTGCGCGACTACGCGGAGGTGCGCCGCGAGGGGGCGGTGGACGAGGATGTCGCCGCCGAGGCGCTCGCGTTCTTCGAGGTCGATCACGTGGGGCTGGACCGGATGGATCTCACCATCCTGGGGACGCTCGCCCACAAGTTCTCAGGGAAGCCCGTCGGCTTGGGCACGCTCGCCGCGGCGGTGGGCGAGGAGCCGGACACGCTGGAGGACGTGTACGAGCCGTACCTGCTGCAACTCGGCTTCCTGATGCGCACGCCCAAGGGGCGTCAGGTCACCCCGCGCGCCTACGAACACCTCGGGTTGCGCGCGCCGGAGGGGTCGGGTGACGCGAGCGGGCAGGGGGGGCTGTTCTGACGTGACGGGGACCGCCCGCCGCTGACGGAAGGCTGCGGAAGCGGCGTCGCGTGCCGTCACCCCCGGTCGTGGATCTCGTCGTAGTGGCACTCCGCGCAGTCGGATCCCCGGTCGGGGTGTCTGGCCGGCAGCGGGTTCTCGACGGCCCGCCGGGCGCCGCGCTCGAACGCTTCGAACTGCTCGCGGTGGCACCGGTGCAGACACCTGGATCCGGGCACCGGGCTCGCCTCGGTGATGCGGTCCGGCCGCTCGGTGACGTGCACCCACACGTCGCGCAGCCCGTCCACGACGTGGGCCTTCAGGAAGCCGACCGGGCCCGGCGCGGCATGGCATTCGGTGCACCCGACCTCGGGGTGCGGCGACCTCGCCCACGCGTCGTAGGACGGTCCCATCTCGTGACAGACGCGACCGCTGCAGAACCGGGGCTGCTCGGTCACGTAGAAGCCGCCGCCCACCAAGGCGATGAGCAGCACTCCCACGCCGAGCCAGATCAGCAGGCCACGCCCCCAGGTCGCCGGCCGCCCCGCGCCCGGCTCCCGCGCCTCACCCATCGGCCGCCTCCTCGGTCCGCACCCCGGACGAGCAGTACGTACCCATCCGCGCTCCCGCGGGTGCCGGGCTCGGCGGCACTATGCCCTGGCCTCGGCCTTCCACAGTCCGTGCAGGTTGCAGTTCTCGACCGCCGTGATCAACGCACCGTCGTCGGCTTCCACGACCACCGAGACGTTCGGCCACGCGACGCCCGCGGCCAGGTCGAACTGGGCCACGTTGGCGTGGTCGACGTACACGTGCAGCCAGTCGATGAAGTGGTCGGGCTGGTTCGGGTGCGGGAAGTAGTACCCGACCTTCACGTCCACGCGAAGCTTGCCGTCCTCTGTGCGTTGCAGGTCGATGTGCGGCGTGTGCTTCTTCTCGAAGTCGTTCGCGGCGTCTATGTCGGTGATGTGGTTCATCGGCCCCATG
This sequence comes from Coriobacteriia bacterium, assembly GCA_014859305.1. Classification (NCBI taxonomy): domain Bacteria; kingdom Bacillati; phylum Actinomycetota; class Coriobacteriia; species Coriobacteriia bacterium. Next base: position 40,713 of record JACUUM010000005.1, on the reverse strand, counting down.
ATAGGTGCGTTCGCCATGGCTCCTCCTCCAGCAGGTCCGGCAACACGGGCGCTACCCGCGCGCCCAGCCTTGTTGATACCCGGGGTCGGGGCTGCGGTAGAATCGGAGCTTGCCGTCCGGGTGCGGAGGGGGACGGACCGCGCCGGCGCCCGACGAGGAGGTCCCGTTGAGCACACGTCAGCCGCTCGTCGTCCGCGACCGCTTCGTGGTCGTGATCGTGGACGTCCAGGAGCGCCTCGCCGCAGCGATGCGGCGGCGCGACGAGGTCGTGCGCGCGGCGTCCAAGCTCGCGCGCTCGGCGGCGCTCGTGGGCGCGCCCATCCTGGTCACGCGGCAGAACCCCGAGCGGCTCGGCGGGACCGTGGGCGAGCTCGAGGAGGTCCTCGGAAGGCTCGCGGCAGAGGGCGCGACCGTCCGGGTCGTCGACAAGACGGCGTTCTGCTGCACGTCCGAGGACGCCTTCGACGCGGCCCTGCGCGAGACGGGACGGACCCAGGTCGTGCTCGCGGGCATGGAGACGCACATCTGTGTCGCCCAGGCCGCGCTCGCGCTTGCCTTCGCCGGCGCCGACGTCCAGGTGGCTGCGGACGCGACCTGTTCTCGCGCCGAGCGCGACCACGCCGTGACGCTCGACAGGCTGCGCGCCGCCGGCGTCACGGTGACCGTCTCGGAGTCGGTGATGTACGAGGCGGTGGGTCGCGCGGCCACCGACGAGTTCCGCGAGCTGCTGCGGATCGTGAAGGAGGCGTCATGACCGCCAAGGGGCCGTCGGATGCGCGGAGGGGCGGCACCTCGGAGACGGCGGGCGGCGCCGCCGGCGCCGACGTCCGCCGGTCGGTGCGGAGGTCGTTCTGAGATGGCGGCGACGATCATCGACGGCAAGGCCGTGGCGGCGCAGGTGGAGGCCGAGGCGCGAGCGGAGATGGAGTGGCTCGCCGGCTTCGGCGTGACGCCGGGCCTGGCGGTCGTTCTGGTTGGGGAGGACCCGGGCTCGAAGACGTACGTGGACCTGAAGGAGCGCGACTGCGAGAGGCTCGGCATCCGCTCGTTCGACACGCGCCTTCCGGAGGGGACCTCGCAAGCCGAGCTTCAGGCCGAGGTAGAGCGGCTCAACGCCGACCCGGCCGTCCACGGCATCCTCGTGCAGCTGCCGCTGCCGGCCCATCTCGACGCCGAACGCGTCATCGAGACGATCTCCCCGCCGAAGGACATAGACGGGTTCCATCCGACCAACCTCGGCAAGCTGCTCCGGGGGCTGCCCGCGCGACGCGCCAACACCCCCGCGGGTGTGATGCGCATGCTCGAGGCATACGACATCGACCCGGTCGGCAGGCGCGCCGTGGTCGTCGGCCGCTCGACGATCGTGGGCAAGCCGATGGCCCTCATGCTGCTGGAGGCCAACGCGACCGTGACTGTGGCGCACTCGCGCACCCGCGACCTGCCGGCCGTGTGCCGCGAGGCGGACATCCTGGTGGTGGCGATGGGCCGAGCAGCGATGGTGGACGCGGGCTACGTGAAGCCCGGGGCGGTCGTGGTCGACGTCGGGATGAACCGCACGGAGAAGGGGCTGATCGGCGACGTGGCCTTCGAAGAGGTCTCCGAGATCGCCTCGGCGCTCACGCCCGTGCCGGGCGGCGTCGGCCCGATGACGCGGGCGATGCTGATGCTCAACACGGTCGCGGCGGCGCGGCTTTCGCTATGAGCCCGGGCGGCCGGCCGCCATGCCGGCGGAGTCAGGTACCGGACCGGAACGAGGCGCTCATGAAGCGGACCCTGCTGCTGTCGACCATCCTGGCCGTGATCGTCGGCTCGACGCCCGTCCTCGCCGCGGAGAGCGTCCAGGTCCCCGCCATGGCGGTGCAGGTCTGGCCGGAGGGCGAGCCGGGGCAGATGCTCGTCGTCGTCTCGGCGGAGATCCCGCCCGGTGCCGAGCTTCCCGCAGCAGTGGACCTGCCGCTGATCGAGGGGGCGGAGCTCCTGTGGTCGGGGGAGGTCCTCGGGGGAGACCCGAACGCCGACATCGAGCGCGAGGGGACCCTCGTGGAGGCGACGGGCGGGCAAGCGCTCAGGATAGGGTTGGAGTCGGGCCGCGTCGCACAGTACGAGGCGGTGACGGGCCGTCTGGCCGTAGACGGCGACGAGGTGTCGGGGACGGTGAGGTGGCTGCAGAGCGTGCGGACTCCCGTGACCCGGTTCTCGGTGCGGCTGCCCTCGGGGGCGCGTGAGATCAGCGTCCGTCCGGCCGCCGTTCTCGACCCGCGGCGCAACAGAGCGGGCGAGCTGCTCTACACGCTGCCGGACCGGGAGATCGAGCCGGGGGACGAGGTGAGCGTCGACGTGTCGTACCGTCGCGCGGCCGCTGTGCTACCCGCAAGCGGCAGCGGGCAGGGTGGTGGTGCGGGGGGCGGTTCCACCGTGCTCATAGTGGTGCTCGGTGCGGTGGCGGCCGCCGCCGGAGCGCTGGCGCTCATGGTGCATCGTCGCTCCACCGCGGAGCAGGCGCAGCCGTGATGTGTGCCTGACGTGCGGGAACGGGGTCGGGAGGCTCCTTGCCGTCGGTCCCGGGCTTGTGCGAGAATCCGTGTCAGCCGGGCGCAGGAGCCCGGTATCGGATCGCGAGGGTCACCGAGCCACCGGTGACGCGGCCGGGCAAGCCGCGCGGATGTCGCACTCGCACGAGCGTGACCCCGAGCAGAGGCGGGGGCGGAAGGACGGCTTGCATGGCTGAGGGTACTGTCAAGTGGTTCAATCCGGACAAGGGTTACGGGTTCATCTCGCGGGAGGACGGGGACGACCTGTTCGTCCACTACTCCGAGATCCAAGGCGAGGGGTTCAAGACCCTCGACGAGGGTCAGGCGGTGTCTTTCGAGGTCACCACCGGGCAGAACGGTAAACTGCAGGCGAGCAACGTCCGCAAGCTCTAGTCCGCGGATCGCGGGAACCACACGGGCGGCCCGGCGGGCCGCCCGTTGTCGTTGGGGCGGTCGGTGTCCCGGAGGGCGGGCCGCCTTCGGGGCACGGAGGCGGGCGTGGGCGAACGGATGCGGAAAGGGGGCACCGTGAGGATAGCGCTGCACGCGTGCTGCGGGCCCTGTCTGCTCGAGCCCCTGGCCGCGCTTCTGTCCGAGCACGAAGTGCTGGTGGTGTACGCCAACCCGAACATCCACCCCCTGCGGGAGTACGAGCGCAGGCGGGACACGCTGACGTCCTACGCCGAGGATCGGGGACTGGAGGTCGTGGAGGCGGCCTACGACCCCTCGGCCTGGGTGGAGGCGGTCGCCGGTGCCGCGGGGGACCCGGGCCGGCGATGCGAGCGCTGCTTCAGGCTGCGTCTGGGCATGGCCGCCCGGGAGGCCGCGCGCACCGGTGCCGAGGCGGTGGCGACGACGCTGACTGTCAGCCCGCACCAGGACCCCGAGGCGATCGCCCGCGCAGGTGAGGAAGCATGCGCCGAGCACGGGGTGCGTTTCCTGGCGACCGATTTCCGCTCCCGGTACCCGGAAGCCGTCCGGCGCTCCAGGGAGCTCGGCATGTACCGTCAACGCTACTGCGGCTGCATACTGAGCGAAGCCGAGGCCGCAGCCGCAAGCCGAAGCCGCGGGGCGCGCTGACGGGCGGGAAGGAGAGGACCCGGCACCTCCGCGACGGGCATCGCCGGAAGGCCGGGTCCGTGCGTATCGGAGGAGCGAGGCGCAACTGCGGCGCTGCTCCTCGGCGAGCTACTTCTTGAGGTAGATCGTCTCGCCGCGGCGGACGACGGAGACCTGCGCGAACCTGCCGTTCATCCGCTTGGCCTTCAGGAGGCCCTGGTGGATCGTCGCGGGCTTCTTCTTCGGCACCTCTACGCGCACGGATGCGTTCTTGCTGCCGAGGAAGTCGTCGAGCACCTTCTCGTACACCGTCGCCTTGGAGATAGGCGGGATATCCTCCGGTATCAGCTTGTACTTGGCGTCCATGCATACCTCCTTCCGTGACCACTCCCCTATCCGCGCAGGGAACGATGACGCAACGATGAGCGGAATGCAAGCCCAAGGAATGACCGTCGACTTAGCGTAAGCATGCGCTGAAGCCTGCATCCGCCTTTCACGACACTGTTAGTACCCATTGGACGGCCGAGTGGCCGACAGGAGGCGAAGTCCCTCGGCCTCATGGCGTATACTCCCTTCGGCCGCCCCGATGAGAGGCACGCCGTGCTCACCGAGGACTTCGACTACGACCTTCCCAGCGGGCTCGTCGCGCAGCACCCCGCCCAGCCACGGGACTCGTGCCGGCTGCTCGTGCTGGACCGCGTCAGCGGCCAGGTCGACCACCGCGTCTTCGCCGACCTGCCCGAGCTGCTGTCCGAGGGCGATCTGCTGGTGGTCAACGAGACGCGAGTCATGCCCGCGCGGCTCAAGGGCGCCAAGGACGCCACCGGCGGCGCGGTCGAGGTGTTGCTCCTCCGGGAGCGCTACGAGGACACCTGGGAGTGCCTCGTCCGGCCGGGGAGGCGGCTGAAGCCCGGCGCGCGGATCGTGTTCGGCGACGGCGGCCTCACCGCGCTCGTCGTGGACCAGCTCGAGGGGGGCGGGCGGCTGCTGCATCTCGCCTACTCGACGCCCACCCTGATGGATGCCGTCCACGAGCTGGGCGAGATCCCGCTCCCGCCGTACGTCACCGAGCCCCTGGAGGACCCGGAGCTCTACCAGACCGTCTTCGCCCGGGAGGAGCGCTCGGCGGCCGCCCCGACCGCGGGCCTGCACTTCACCCCCGGGCTGCTGGAGCGCCTCGGCCGCGGGGGAGTGCGCGTGGCGCGCATAGGACTCGACGTCGGCATCGACACGTTCCTCCCCGTCACCGAGGAGAACGCCGAGGACCACCGGATCCACGCCGAGCGCTTCCACCTGAGCGAGGCCGCTGCGCGCGAGACCGCCGAGGCCGGCAGGCGCGGTGGCCGGGTCGTCGCGGTCGGGACGACGGTCGTGCGCGCTCTCGAGTCCGCCTACGACCACGAGAGCGGAGAGGTGGTTCCCGCCGAGGGGCGCACGGACCTCTTCATCCTGGCCGGTTTCCGTTTCAACGTCGTGGACGCCCTGGTGACGAACTTCCATGCGCCGCGGTCCACCCTGCTGATGATGGTGAGCGCATTCGCGGGACGCGAGAACGTGATGGGGGCGTACCGCACGGCCATGCGGGAGGGCTACCGCTTCCTGTCCTTCGGCGACGCCATGCTCATCCTGTAGAAGCCGGCGCTGCGCCGTCGCGCCGCCTTCAGAGAGGCTCCCACCACGTCCAGAAGGGGTTGCCGGCCGCGGGGTCCCCCGCGGCGGTATCGGGAGCCACGGCGAAGCCCTCCTCGGCACTGCGGCCGGGCGGGGTGAACACGGTCACCCCCGCGTCGTCGGCACCGGCGGGGGAGAACGTGGGCGAGCCGTCCGGAGACGCGGGCTCCGGTAGGCTCCCGGGCAGCCTCGGCCAGTCGCCGAAACGTTCGATCGTATCGGACGCCAAGGCGTAGTCGCGGCCTCCCAGCGTCCGCTTCACGAGCCGGAACGCAGTCCACCGCCCCGCCTCGTCGGCTATGAGGATCGTCTCCGCGTCGTCCGGGTCGCGGTGCACGGCGACGCTCTCCGCCGGCCCCGACCCGTCGCGGGCCGTCCTGGCGCTGCCGGCCAGCTCCGGCGGCTGCGTCGTCTCGCGCGAGCCCAGCACGCGGTACGCGCGGCCCTCGAACGCGACCATCTGGGGGGCCGGCGACGCGACGTCCCCCTGCCGCGAACGTCCCCCGGTCGCGCTCTCCGCGTCGCCGGGGTAGCCCTGCTCGCCGGCGGTGTCGAAGGGAGACTCGGCGTCCAGGGCCGCCGGGGCGCCGGAGGAGCCGTCGCGGATCATCGGCGTCGTCATGAGCGTGATGCCGTAGTGGGTGAGGAGCCCGAAGCCGACGATCAGCGCGGCGGCGGCCGCGAGGCGGCCGGGCGAGCGCCACGGCGGCGGCCGCGGGCGAGGGGCCGGCTCGGCTTCGGGCCCGTCCTCGGCGGGCACCTCCTCCACCCGTCCCGCGGCGCCCTTCGTCCACCTCGCCGTCGCCACGGCCGCCGCCGCGAGGGCGGCATCGTCCTCGGCGACGCGGCGCATGACGGAGGGCGCGAGGGACGCGGGGGCGACGGGTCCGGGCACACGCAGCGACTCGAGGCCCGCGGCGAACGCGCGGCAGGGCGCGCACGCCGCGCAGTGACGCTGGACCTCGGCGAGTCGCCGTGCCTCGACGGCCTCGGCGTCGAAGGCCTCGGAGAGGGTCTGCTGCGCGCTCAGGCAGTCCACCTATGCGGCACCCCCCTTCGCCTCGGCCTCACCCAGTACGTGCAGCAGCGTCCGCCGCGCGCGGAACACGCGGGACTTCACGGTGCCCACCGGCACGGCGAGCGCTTCGGCGGCCTCCGCGTAGCTCAGCCCGAAGAGCGTCACCGCCCCGAGCGCGTCGCGGTCCTCCGGAGCCAGCGCCGACATCGCGGACTCCAGCGCGCGCGCCTCGGTCACGCCCTCGGCGAAATCCGGCGTGGCGCGCTCGGGGGCCGTCAGCGGGTCGACGGGCAGCGGCCGGCGCTTGCCCGCGCGGAACATGTCGAGGCAGACGCGGCGGGTGACGGTGTAGAGCCACGTGGAGAACGACGAGCGCCCGTCGAAGGTCGCCAGCGAACGGTACACCTTGACGAACACCTCCTGGGCCGCGTCCTCGGCCGCGTGGGGATCGCCGAAGAAGCGCAGGGCGTGACCGTACACGGCATCCGCGTGCGCCCGAACGAGCCGCTCGAACGCGTCCGTGTCGCCGAGTCTCGCCGCTTCCACGTCGGCGGTGTGGTCACCGTCGCGCCGCATGCGCCCCTTCAGTCACGGGCCGCTTCCGTCTAGACGTCCCGGGCGGCCGTCCGGTTCACGCGCGAGCCCGTACAAACGCCGCGCGCTCCGAGAAGCATAGCACCGCCCCGGCCACCGGGCGGCTCCCCGGCTGCGCGAGCGGCGCCCGCCGGGCGTTCTCGCGCCGGCCTCGCCCGACCGGTAGAATCAGCCCCCGTGACGTCGACCTTCCACATAGACGCGCGCGATCCGCGCACCGCGGCTCGAGCCGGCGTGCTCGTCACCGCCCACGGGGAGGTGCGCACGCCCGCGTTCATGCCGGTGGGCACACGCGCGACCGTCAAGGGGATGACGCCCGAGACGTTGGCCGGTATCGGAGCGAGCATCGTGCTCGCCAACGCGTACCACCTCTTCCTGCGCCCCGGACACGGGCTCGTGGACCGGGCCGGAGGGCTCCACGCGTTCATGAACTGGGACCGGCCGGTGCTGACCGATTCCGGCGGGTTCCAGATCTTCAGCCTCTCGGACACGTTGAGGGTGAGCGACGAGGGCGTCGAGTTCCGCTCCGTCGTGGACGGGACCACGCACGCGTGGACGCCCGAGGAGAACATGGCGATCCAAGAGGCGCTCGGCGCGGACGTGGCGATGGTGCTGGACGTGTGCCCGCCGTACCCTGCCGAGGAGAGCGTGGTCGCTCGAGCCGTGAGGCGCTCCGCCTCGTGGGCCGCGCGGTGCAAGGCCGCGCACGCCTCGCCGGACCAGCTCCTCTTCGGCATCGTGCAGGGAGGGCTCTACCCGCACCTGCGCGCCGAGAGCGTCGAGAGGACCGCCGGGATCGGCTTCTCCGGCTACGGCATCGGAGGCTACTCGGTGGGAGAGCCCCACGATCGGATGCTCGAGAGCTTGGAGCCCGTGGCCGCGGCGCTGCCCTCCGACGCGCCGCGGTACCTGATGGGGGTCGGCAGCCCCACCACCATGCTCCGCGCGGCCGCGCTGGGCGTCGACCTGTTCGACAGCGTGCTGCCCACGCGCACGGCGCGGCTGGGCACGGCACTGACCTCACGCGGCCGGATGAACATGCGCAACGCGCGCTGGGCCGACGACCTCGCGCCGCTCGACGTGGCGTGCTCCTGCCCGGCGTGCGCGGGGTTCAGCCGCGCCTACATACGCCACCTCGTGAACGCCAAGGAGATGCTGGGCGCGATCCTGCTCACCACTCACAACCTATGGTTCCTGTCGCACCTCATGGAGCGGGCGCGCGAGGCGGTCCTCGGGGGTAGGTACGGGGTGTTCCTGCGCGAGTGGCTCGAGGGGCCGGGCGCCGAGGATTTCTGAGGCGGACGGAGGGAGCGCGGCCAGGCGGTGGTGTATGATTGCGGTTCGCCCGCGGGGCCGTCCGGCTTCGGGAGCGCGGATCCCGGGAGGTGCAATGAACCAGACGTTCACGATCGTCTATCTCGCCGTCATCGTCGCGGCCTTCTACTTCCTCGTCATCCGTCCGCAGACGCAACGCCAGCGCCAGCAGGCCGCGCTCACCGCCTCGTTGCGCGAGGGCGACCGCGTGCTGACGGCCGGGGGCGTCTACGGCGTGGTCGTGAGCCTCGGGGAGGAGAGCCTGCGCCTCCAGGTGGCCGACGGCGTCGTGGTCGAGGTGGCGAAGGGCGCCGTGGTGCAGCGCGCCGAGTTCGTGGCCGGCGCGGTGGGGGAGTAGATGGGGCAGTCCGAGTTCAGGACGGTCAGCCTGGAGGAGATCCAGACCGACGTGGGCGTGCTCGCCTACCTCGAAGCGGGTGACGACTACCTCGGCGCCATCGGCTACACGGAGCACGGGTTGCGCCACGCGAACCTCGTGGCGCACATCGCAGGCAACATCGTGCGGCGGCTCGGTTACGCCGAACGCCAGGCCGACCTCGCGGCGATGGCGGGGTTCCTGCACGACATCGGCAACTGCATCTCCCGCGAGGACCACGGCGTCTCCGCGGCGCTGCTCGCCAAGTCCGTGCTGTGGCGCCTCGGAATGGACCCGCGCGAGATCGCCGTGATCATGAACGCGCTGGGCAACCACGAGGAGGAGTTCGGCATCGCCACCACGGTCCCCGGCGCGGCCGCCATCATGGCCGACAAGTCCGACGTCCACCACACGCGCGTGCGCAATCCCGACCCCAAGACGTTCGACATACACGACCGAGTGAACTACGCGGCGAAGCGGTCGTTCCTGCGCGTGGACTCGGACGCACGCCTGTGCACCCTGGAGATCGACATCGATATCGAGAGCGTGTCGGTGATGGAGTACTTCGAGATATTCCTGTCCCGCATGCAGATGTGCCGCAGGGCGGCGGTCGTGCTCGACTCGACCTTCAGTCTTGTCATAAACGGCACCAAACTGCTTTAGTCTTCTTCGGCGCCGGGGCCGCCCGCGGCACTCCTCGCCGGCGTCCTCAGGGTTCTTCCGCACTACCGGAAGGCAGGAGATGGATCCCAGGCAACGCAACGTGCTGTTCGTCGCGGCCATGGTCGTCCTGGCCGCGCTGGCCTGGTGGCAGTTCTGGCCGCCGGGCGCCCAGATACGGCAGGGGCTCGACATCCAAGGCGGTGTCTCGGTCATCCTCACCGCCGAGGAAGTCGGTGTGACCCAGCAGCAGATGGCGCGTGTCGAGACCGTCATGCTCAATCGCGTGAACGGCCTCGGCGTCTCCGAGGCGACCGTGCAGCGCCAGGGCGACCGGTCGCTGCTCGTGCAGCTTCCCGGCGTCCGTGACGTGGAAGGCGCGCTCGAGGCGCTCGGCAGCACCGGCCGGCTCGAGTTCGTGGACGTCGCGAGCCTGCCGGCGACCGTGCAGGCCGGCATCGAGGAGGGGGCGCAGATCCCGGAGGGCACCCCCTACGAGCCCGTGCTGACCGGGGAGGTCATACAGCGGGCGGCCCCGGGTACGGACGACCTGGGCAGGATCGTCGTGAACCTGAGCATGGACCGGCGGGGCGCCGAGGCCTGGGCGCAGTACACCGGAGCCAACGTGGGCGAGCGCGTCGCGATCGTGCTCGACGGCACCGTCCAGTCCGCGCCGCAGATCAGGGAGCGCATCCCCACGGGCGAGACGCAGATATCCGGCGACTTCACGCCGGAAGAGGCGAGGCGGCTCGCCGCGGTGCTGGAAGCGGGTGCCCTGCCCGTCTCGCTGGAGTTCTCGGAGTCGCGCGTCGTGGGCCCGACCCTGGGACAGGAGTCGCTTCGCCAGGGCCTGCTGGCGGGTCTGGCGGGCCTGGGGCTCGTGGCGGTCTACATGCTGGCGGTCTACCGGGGCCTCGGCGTGCTCAGCTGGGTCAGCCTGGGCGTCTTCGGCTCGATCTTCCTCGGGATCCTGGCCGTGATGTCGAAAGCGGGCGTGTTCACGCTGACGCTGCCCGGCATCGCGGGCATCGTGCTCACCGTCGGCCTGGCAGCCGACTCGGCCATCCTGATGTTCGAGCGCTTCAAGGAGGAGGTGCGGCTGGGCAAGACCGCCCGCAGCGCCGCTGTCTCCGGCACCCGGCACGCCTACGGGACGAACCTCGACGGCGACCTCGTCACGTTCGTCACCGCGCTGGTGCTGTACGTCCTGTCGATCGGGCCGGTGAGGGGGTTCGCGCTCACGCTGATGATCGGCCTGGCCGTCGACCTGTTCGTCGCCTGGTTCCTGACACGGCCCGCGATGATCCTCATCGCCGAGTCGGCGGCGTCCAAGACGCCCTGGCTCCTCGGCCTGAGGGGAGGTGGGACCCGTGCCTAGGATCGAGTTCATCGGCAGGAGCCGCTGGCTCCTCGCGTTCTCGGCGGCGCTGGTGCTGTTCTCCGTGGTGGCTCTCGCGGTCCGGGGACTCACCTTCGGCATCGAGTTCCAGGGCGGCACGGTGATGCACTTCATCGGCGCGGACGACACCGGCGTCGAGGACGTCCGGCAGGCGCTCGACGACGCCGGGGTCCCCGAGGCGGCCAACGCGACGATCCAGCGCACCGAGGAGGGCGAGTTCATCGTACGCACGGCCGAGTCGGACCCGGACGCGGCCGCGGAGGCGCTCGACCGGCTCTCCGGGATCCTCGGGCTGCCGGAGCAGGAGCCGAACGTCACCACGATCGGGCCCGGGTGGGGCCGCAACATAACGAACGCGGCGTTGCTGGCGCTCGCTGTCTCGCTCGGGGCGATCCTGCTCTACATCGCCGTTCGCTTCGAGTACAAGATGAGCGTCATCGCCGTGGGCACGCTGGTCCACGACATCGTCATCGTGCTCGGCGTCTACGCGCTCGCCGCCCGGGCGGTCACGCCCAACACCGTCGCGGCGCTGCTGAGCATCCTGGGATACTCGCTGTACGACACGGTCGTGGTCTTCCACCGTATCCGCGAGAACTCGCAGCACCTGGTGAAGACGACCTTCTCGCACATGGCCAACGACTCCTTGAACCAGGTGCTCATACGCTCGCTCAACACGTCGGTGACCTCGATCATCCCGGTCATCGTGCTGTTCTTCTTCGGCGGGGAGACCCTGCAGGACTTCGCGTTCGCGCTGATGATAGGGATAGCGCTGGGCGTGTACTCCTCGATCGGTTTCGCCACGCCCCTGTACGTCATGTGGAAGGAGACCGAGCCCAAGTACCGCGCGCTGGCCAAGCGGGCCGGCCGCACCTCGTAGCCCGAGGGCCCGTCCGTCACTCGCGGCGGGGAGCGGCCGATCGCCGGCCGCGCCCCCCGTCCCGTGTCGGAGGCGTCGAGTAGGATCGTGACCATGACGGAAGCCGCTTGTCCCCGCAGCCCCTGGCGCCTCGCGCGCGTGGACGAGGCCGCCTGCCGGCGGCTGGCCGAGGAGGGCGGCTTCTCGCCGGTCATGGCTCGCTTGCTCGCCTCCAGGGGCATCTCGGAACCGGCCCGGGCCCGGGCGTTCCTGGCGCCGTCGCTGGACCTGTCCTGGCGGCCGCCCGAGGAGCTGCCCGGCATGCCCGAGGCGGCCGCCGAGGTCGCCGCGGCGGTACGGGAGGGGAAGCGGATTGTCGTCTTCGGCGACTTCGATCTCGACGGCATCTCGGCGGCGGCCGTGGGCGCGTGCGGTCTCGGGGCACTCGGCGGAGAGGCCGTGGCGCTGGTGCCGCATCGTTTCCGGGAGGGGTACGGTCTCTCGGAGCCGGCCATCGAGCGGATCCTGGCCGAGCGCCCGGGGCTCGTCGTCACGGTGGACTGCGGGATCTCCTCCGCCGCGGAGGTGGACCGCCTGCTCGCCGCGGGCGTCCGGGCGGTGGTGACCGACCACCACGAGCCGGGCGCCGGCGTGCCGCGAGGCGTGCCGGTCGTGGACGCCAAGCTCGCCGGGCGCGAGGCGCCGGGGTGCGACCTCGCCGGCGCGGGCGTGGCGCTGAAGCTCGTGCAGGCCGTCGGGCGCGCCCTGGGCGACACGGAGGGCTGGCGGGAGCTGACCGACCTCGCGTCGCTGGGCACGGTGGCCGACGTCGTGCCGCTGCTCGGCGAGAACCGCGCGCTGGTGGCCGACGGGCTCGCACGCATGCGCTCCCGTCCGCGGGCCGGCGTGGCCGCCCTGGCGCACGTCGCGGGCGTCGAGATCGACTCCGTCGTCTCGGAGCAGGTGGCGTTCTGGCTGGCCCCGCGCCTCAACGCCGCGGGGAGGATGGCCGACCCGGCGCTGGCCCTCGAGCTGCTGCTCGCCGAGGAACCGCTCCACGCCGCCGAGCTGGCCCGCACGCTCGACGAGCACAACCGGCTGCGGCAGGCGGCGGAGCAAGACCTGTTCGAGGAGGCCGAGGCGCTCGCGCGCGAAGGGCTGCGTCCCGGCGACCGCGCCCTCGTGCTCGCCGGTGAGGGGTGGCACGACGGCGTCAAGGGGATCGTGGCGGCCCGGCTGGCCTCGGCCTTCGGCGTGCCGACACTGCTGTTCCGCACCGAGGACGGGGCGGCCGTCGGCTCCGGCCGGACGTGGGGGCGCGTCGACCTCTACGAGACGGTGTCCGCTGCGGCGGACCTCCTGGACCGCTTCGGGGGCCACGCCGCGGCCGTGGGCCTCAGCCTGCCCGCCGATCGCCTGGACGAGTTCCGCGAGCGGATGGCCGGCACGCTGGCGACGCTTCCCGAGAGCGCGTTCGCCGTCGAGACCGTGGTCGACGCCGAGGTCGCGCTGGAGACGCTCTCGCTCGAGCTCGAGGCCGAGATCGCGCTGCTGGAGCCGTTCGGGCACGCGAACCCCCGCCCGCTGCTCGCGACGCGCGGCGTGTTCATGAACGGCCGCCGCCGGGTCGGGCGCGACGGCACCCACCTTCGGTTCGACGCGTTCGACGGAGCCGTCTCGGTCGGGGCGATCGCGTTCCGCTGCCGGGACATAGAGAGCCTGACGGAGTGCTGCCAGGCGGTCGACCTCGCATACCAGCTCAACGCCGACGAGTGGCGGGGGCGGCGGCGGGTCGCGATGCAGGTGCGCGAGGTGCGCCCGCGGCCCGCTCCGCGGGACGCGCCCGCCGCCGAGCTGGTCGAGGACCTCTTCGCCCGCGCCGAGGAGGTGCTGGCCCGCGCCGAGGAGGCATACGCCGGCATCGGAGAGGCCGACGCGTTCCACAGCAAGCTCGCCGGCGTCACGTTCGAGGGGCGGCAGGACGTCGTCGCTCGTCTGCGGCCGGGCACGCCGCTGCGGCTCGACCGCCAGCCGGACAACTCCCACGACCCGAACGCCTGCGCGCTGTTCGACGCGGCCGGGGACCAGGTCGGCTTCCTCAACCGGCACCTCGCCGCGGCGCTGGCGCCCGTCCTGGATGCCGGCGTCGAGTACGACGTCGAGGTGACCGAGGTGACCGGCGGCGAGCCGCCGGCCGGATCCGCGGCCGAGGAGGGCCCGCGGAGCCTCGGCGTGAACGTGCTCCTGTCGCGGCGCGACGCCTCCGCCGAGGCGTCCGAGGCGGTCGAGGCGGCGCTGGAGCGGCGCGCTGCGCTGGCGGGGCTCGCCCCGGACGCGCTGGAGGCGGCGCTCCTGCGCCACTTCATCGGGGAGCGCGAACCGCACTCCGCTCAGCGCGAGGCTCTCGCCCACCTGGACCGAGGACGCAGCTGCCTGACGGTGATGGCGACGGGCCGGGGCAAGTCGCTCATCTTCCACGTGCACGCGGCGCGCCGCGCGATCGCGTGTGCGGAGGCGTCCGTCTTCGTGTACCCGCTGCGCGCGCTCGTCGCGGACCAGGCGTTCCACCTCGAGGAATCGCTCGCGGCGATCGGCGTGTCCTGCCGCACGGTCACGGGCGAGTCCACGCTGACCGAACGGGACGCGCTGTTCTCGCAGCTCGCCGAGGGCCGCGCCGACGTGGTGCTCACCACGCCGGAGTTCCTCGAACTCGACTCCGCCCGCTTCGCCGAGAGCGGGCGGGTCCGCTTCCTCGTGGTGGACGAGGCCCACCACGTCGGCCGGACGGCGGGCGGCCACCGTCCGGCATACGGGCGGCTCGGCCGCGTGCTGGAGGTCCTCGGCGGTCCGGTCGTGTGCGCCGTCACAGCGACCGCCGGGGACGCCGCCGCCGGCGCGGTGCGCGAGGTCCTCGGCATCGAGACCGTCGTCGCGGACCCGACGGTACGCGAGAACCTGTCGCTGGAGGACCGGCGCGGAGCCGCCGGGCGCGCCGAGGAGAAGGACGTCTACCTGGCCGCGCTGGCGGCGAGGGGCGAGAAGCTGATCGCGTACGTGAACAGCCGCGAGCAGTCGGTGCGCATCGCTCGCACGCTGCGCGGTCGCGTGCCCGGAGTGGCCTGGCGGGTGGCCTACTACAACGGCGGCCTGACGCGATCCGCCCGGCACGCCGTCGAACGGGCGTTCCGAGACGGCGAGATCACGGTGGTCGTCGCGACCAGCGCCTTCGGCGAGGGCGTCAACGTCGCGGACGTGCGGCACGTCGTCCTCTACCACCTGCCTTTCAACGACGTCGAGTTCAACCAGACGTGCGGACGGGCGGGACGCGACGGCGCCCCCGCCGCGGTCCACCTGCTGTTCGGGCCGAACGACGCCAGGCTCAACGAGATGATCCTCTCCTCGTCGGCGCCCTCGCGCGAGGATCTCGGCGCGCTCTACCTGACCTTGAGGGAGATGCAGGCCGGGAGCGAGGGAGGGCCGTTCGAGGTCACCAACGCCGAGCTCGCCGAGCGGGTCCGGCGGCGGGACCGCCGGAGCAGGCTGACCGACCGCGGCGTCTCCGCCGGCATCGGCGTCTTCCGAGAGCTCGGGCTCGCCACGGGAGAGGGGAGCGGGTCGTACCGGCGCCTGCGGGTGCCCGACGCGCAGCGCAGGGTCGACCTGACGTCGTCGGTGCGCTACGCGGAGGGGCTGCGGGAGATCGAGGCGTTCGAGTCGTTCCGCGCCTGGGTGCTCGGCGCACCGGCCGAGGAGTTGCTAGCACACCTCAACCGCCCTATCCTGCCATCACCCGTCGCCTGAGAGGACGCGAGCCATCAAGGTGCCCGCAACGCTGGAACAGATAGAAGAGCAGGTCAAGACGTACAACCCCGAGGCGGACCTCACCGGTCTGGACGAGGCGTACGACTTCGCCGTGTCCGCGCACACCGGGCAGGCCCGCAGGAGCGGCGAGCCGTTCATCAACCACCCGGTCGAGGTCGCCCTCATCCTCGCGGAGCTGAACCTGGACACAGCCACGCTGAAGGCGGCGCTCCTGCACGACGTGGTCGAGGACTCAGGGGTGGGCCTGAAGGAGCTCCGGGAGCGTTTCGGCGAGGAGGTCACCGATCTGGTCGACGGCGTGACCAAGCTGGGCAAGATCAAGTTCTCCTCCCTGGCCGAGGCGCAGAGCCAGAACATGCGCAAGATGCTCATCGCCATGGCCAAGGACATCCGGGTCATCCTCATCAAGCTCGCGGACCGGGTGCACAACATGCGGACGCTGGCCAGCCTGCCGCCCGAGAAACGCCGCCAGAAGGCCATCGAGACGATGGAGATCTACTCCCCGCTGGCCCATCGGCTGGGCATCTCGTCGATCAAGTGGGAGCTCGAGGACCTCGCCTTCTACTACCTGGACCCGCGGACGTACCACCGCATACAGAAGATGGTCGCGGAGAGCCGCGCCGCCCGCGAGGAGTACCTCGGGCAGGTCACCGACCAGCTCCTTCGCGAGCTGGGCGCGATCGGCGTGGAGGCCCGCATCTCGGGCCGCCCCAAGCACCTCTACAGCATCTATCAGAAGATGTCGCAGAAAGGTAAGGACTTCTCGGAGATCTACGACCTGATCGCGCTGCGGGTGATCGTGGACTCGGTCAAGGACGCTTACGGCGCGCTGGGAACGGTGCACTCGATCTGGAAGCCGGTCCCGGGGCGCTTCAAGGACTACGTCGCGATGCCCAAGTTCAACATGTACCAGTCCCTGCACACCACCGTCATAGGCCCGGCAGGCCGTCCGCTCGAGATCCAGATCCGCACCGAGGACATGCACCGCACGGCTGAGTACGGCATCGCGGCGCACTGGCGCTACAAGGAGGGCGTGCGCGGCGACGAGACCTTCGACGAGCGGCTGGCGTGGCTGCGGCAGATGCTCGAGTGGCAGACCGAGCTCAAGGACCCGCGGGAGTTCATGGAGGCGCTCAAGATCGACCTGTTCGAGGACGAGGTCTTCGTCTTCACGCCCAAAGGCGACGTCGTCTCGCTGCGCCGCGGCTCCACGCCGCTGGACTTCGCGTACGGCATCCACTCCGAGGTCGGCAACCACACCGTCGGGGCGAAGGTGAACGGGTCCATCGTGCCTCTGTCCTACGAGCTGCAGATGGGCGACCGGGTCGAGATCCTCACGCAGAAGAGCGCCTCACCGTCCCGCGACTGGCTCAACCTCGTCAAGTCCTCGCGCGCCCGCTCCAAGATCCGGACGTACTTCAGCAAGGAGTCCCGCACCGACGACCTGCAGCGCGGCCGCGACGAGATGAGCAAGGTCCTGCGCAAGCACGGCATCGGGATGAACAACTCGGTGACGACCCGCGCGCTGGAAGCCGTCGCCGAGGAGATGAACCTCCAGGCCGCGGACGACCTTCTGGCCCACGTCGGGGCGGGCAAGGTGTCGCCCAAGCAGATCGGCACCAAGGTGCTCAAGGTGATGGCGCGAGCCGAAGGCAGGGCAGCCGAGCCCGAAGCGCCGCCGCTGCCGCCGACGGTGCCGATGATGCCGCCACGGGAGAAGCGGCGGCGCGTGGGCGCGGGTGTGCGCGTGCGCGGCATCGACGACGTGCTTGTTCGCATGGCGCGCTGCTGCAACGCCGTTCCCGGCGACGACATCGTCGGGTTCGTCACGCGCGGCCGCGGCGTGTCCGTGCACCGCCGCGACTGCCCGAACTGCGCCGAGCTGCTGCGGTCGCCGGAGCGGATACTGGACGTCGAGTGGGATACGGGCTCCGCGGCGAGCTACCAGGTGGAGATCGTCGTCGAGGCGCGCGACAGGATGCGGCTGCTGCAGGACATCTCGACAGCCATGGCGGAGGCCGGCGTCAACATCCTCTCGGCCTCCGTGACCACGGACCGCCAGGGCATCTCGAACATGCGCTTCCTCTTCGAACTCTCGGACATGGAGCAGCTGAAGACCGTGCTCGCCAACGTCCGCAAGGTCGAGGGCGTCTTCGAGGCCACCCGCAGCATGGCCGAGGGTTCCAGGCGCAAGGACGACAGAGCGTGAGCCCGGGCGTGAGCGTCGAGCGGCTCGTGCTGGGCGAGCTGGGGACGAACTGCTTCCTCGTCGGCGACGGGGCCGGCGGCCCGCTCGTGGTGATCGACCCGGCCGGCGGGGCGCCGGACCTGCTCGAGGCCATAGACGGCCGGCCCGTGGCGGTCGTCGTGCTCACGCACAGCCACTTCGACCACCTCGGCGCCGCCGAGGCCGTCTGCTCCTCCACCGGGGCGCCACTCGCGATACACGCCGAGGACGCTCCGTACGTCACCGACGCGGGCGGAACCGGCGCGCTGCTGTTCGGGTTCGCGCACACGGCGCCCGCGCCGCAGCGCCTGCTGGACGACGGCGACGCGATCGAGGCCGGCAAGCTGCTGCTGCGCGTGCTGCACACACCGGGGCACACGAGCGGAGGCATCTGCCTGCTGGCCCAGGGTGAGAGCCGTCTGTTCTCCGGCGACACGCTCTTCGCCGGCTCCGTCGGGCGCACCGACTTCCCGCGCGGCGACAGCCGGGCACTGGCGCGCTCCATCACCGAGCGGCTGGCGCCGCTGCCCGACGAGACCGTCGTGCACCCCGGGCACGGTCCGGACACCACCATCGGCCGCGAGCGCCTCGTCAACCCGTTCTTCCCGCGCGCCTGAACGCGGTCCCCGGCGTCCGCTCGCCGTTCGGATGCCGCCGCTCGTCGCCTCACGATCTGGAGAAGCCGCATCCGGCACGCTTCTCGCGTGCAGCCGCGGCATCCGGGACCACGGGGAACGCTTCCGTCGGGGGAGGCCCATCGTGCACAGCGCCCTGACGCCGGCCGACGCGGGATTCGTCCTCGCCTTAGCGGGGACGATCGCGCTGCTCTTCGCCGAGCCGCTCGCCCGGCTGGACGCTCGCCTGCCGTTCCCGTTCTCGCACATGACCGACGAACGGCGCTCGCGGCGGATGGTGGAGGTATCCTCGGCCGGATGTCTCGCGCTCGGCGCGCTCCTGCTCGCCGCTGCGCGCGTCCTAGGCTAGGCCGTCGTCCGCTCGGACGCCGCCTCGCGCTTCAGGGAGAGAGCGACGATCGCGACGTCGTCGCTCAACCGACCCCTGGCGTGCCGCTCCGCCGCTTCGAGGAGCCCGTCGGCGAGCGCAGTCGGGTCCGCGGGGGCTCGGGACAGGTGGTCCAGCAGACCCTCCGCGCCGAGGAGGTCGGAGCCGTGTCGCGCCTCGGTGACCCCGTCCGTGTACAGCACGAGGCATTCGCCCGCACCGAGGCCGAACACGGTCTCTTCGTACGTGTACGGATACGTGCCGAGGGGCGGACCGGTCGGGACGTCGATCAGCGTGCTGGCCGACATCGCTGCGATCGCAGGCGCGGGATGGCCGGCGCTCGAGTACCTCACGACGCCGGTCGCGGCATCCAGGGTGCCGATGCCGACGGTCGCGAACTGGTCTCCGAGCCCCTCCTGGAGCAGGATCCGGGCACCTCTGCTGAGCGCCTCGGCAGGTCCGAGGCCGACGTGCACGAGCGTCCTCAGCGTGCTCCGCACCGTCTCGGTGAACCCCGCCGCGTCGACGCCCTTGCCGCTGACGTCCCCGACCATGAAGACTACGTCGTCCTCGGTCAGCTCGAACACGTCGTAGAAGTCGCCGCCCACCTGCGCGGTCTCGAATGCGGTCCGGTACACGACGCCGATGTCGAGCTTCTCGACGACGGGCACGGGCCGCAAGAGGCTCTCCTGGAGCGTGCACGCGATCCGATGCTCCGCCTCGTACGCGTCCTGCAGCCTCTCGTGGGCCCGTCTCTCCGAGGTCACGTCCTGACCGGTCGCCACGATGTACCTGCCGCCTCCGTGGCCGTTCGTGACGGCGACGACCGACCATGCCACGATGAGTTCGCGGCCGTCGTGGCAGGGGAGCTTCGCGTCGAACGCGACGGTGTCGCCGGCCTCCCACACCCGCGCCAGCCTCTCCAGGACTTCCGAGCGAGAGACGCCGAAGGACTCCCACAGGTAACGTCCCTCGATCTCGTTCCGAGGGCGCCCAGCGATGTCCTCGCAGGTGCGGTTGCACCTGACGACCCGCCCCTCGGGGTCGATCGTCACGACGAACGCGCTCGTCGCGTCCAGCAGGGCCGAGGTGAAGCGTGACTCGGCGGCGAGGGCGGTCCTGGCGCGCGTCACCTCGGCGCTCTCTATGAGGGTCCACGTCCCACCCTGCCTGATGAGGGAGGACTCGTGGCACCCGACCACTTCGATGATCTCAGATGCCCCGCATCTGTCGACGGAGTACGTTCAAAGGACCAGGATCGGGAGATCCTCCACGGCGCCGTCGATGGCCCGCTCGTACTCCGCGAAGGCGTCCCAGTGCTCGCGATCGAGCCAGGCCGTGTTGCCCGTCACGCGCGCCCCGTCGAATCCCGCCCGCACCGCTGCCTCCACCTCGGCGGCCCAGGAGGCGAAGACCCTGTGCATGTCGAAGCTGCCGCTCTCGAGGTACCACTCGTCGTGAGGGATGATGGTGATGCGCCCCTCGGCCACCATCCGATCGAATCCCTCGACGCGCTCGCGCATGGCCTCGGCCGCGTCGTCCAACGTGAGCGGGGGGGACGTCACCCACACGCAGCGCTCGTTCGCCTCCAGGCCGGCCACGAAGTAGGGGACGAGGAGGTCCTTCAGGTCCGCCGGCGTCTCGTAGAACGAGCACAGGTGCGTTCCCCACGGGATGTCGTCCAGCGGAGGGAGACCGCTGGTGCGGAGGTTCGAAGACATCGGCGCCGTCTCCCATCTCTCGATCCGGCTGCTCGCGCGCTCACACCGGCCGTGCCGAAGTCCCGGTGGCGCCCGAGCCGCGGCTGTCGCTGCCTCGGGAGTGCCAAGTATACGCTCGTTCGCGCCCTTCGAGCACGCGGGATCCGCCTTCCGGCCGGATCCGGGAACCCGGGCGAGCCGGCGGCTCGGTCCTGGTCCCCCGCCCGGCCTTGCCTCATAATCGGGTGGCCGCCGCACCGGCCGCCCCGGCGCTCACCGCCCGGCCGGTCCGACCCGTTCCGAACGTAGAGCCCGGAAGGCACCCGGAGATGGAGTACCGCGCACCCAAGGGCACGGCCGACCTGCTCCCGCGCGAGGCGCGCGTGTGGGAGCACATGGTGGGCACGGCGCAGCGTATGTTCGCCCGCTACGGCTACGAGCCGGTCTACACGCCGCTGTTCGAGCACACCGACGTGTTCGTGCGCGGCATCGGCGAGGGGACCGACATCGTGGCCAAGGAGATGTACACCTTCACGGACAAGGGCGGCCGCAGCATCACCCTGCGCCCGGAGGGGACCGCGCCGGTCGTCCGAGCCGCGCTCGAGCACGACCTCGTGCCGCGTGGCGCCGGGGCCAAGCTCTACTACATCGGCCCGATGTTCCGCTACGAGCGCCCTCAGAAGGGCCGCATGCGCCAGTTCTGGCAGATCGGCGTCGAGGCCCTCGGGATGGCCGAGGCGACCGCTGACGCCGAGGTCATAGCGCTGCTGTGGCGCTACTTCGAGATGCTCGGGCTGCCCGCGGGGCGAATGCGGTTGCTGGTGAACTCGATGGGGGACGCGATCTGCCGGCCGGTCTACAGGGACCGCGTCGCCGGGTTCATCCGGGCGCACGCCGAGGAGCTGTGCGAGGAGTGCCTCCGCAGGGCCGAAGCCAACCCGTTGCGGGCGTTCGACTGCAAGAACCCCGGGTGCCGGGAGGCGATGGCGGCGGCTCCTCGACTGCGCGACGAGCTGTGCCCCGAGTGCCGGGAGCACATGGAGGTCGTCAAGGCGCACCTGGAGGCCCTCGCGATACCGTACGCGGAGGACCCGACGCTCGTGCGCGGGCTCGACTACTACACGCGCACCGTCTTCGAGATACAGGCCGAGGGGTTGGGCGCCCAGAACGCCATCGGCGGCGGAGGGCGCTACGACCGCCTCATGGAGGAGTACGGCGGGCCGCCCACTCCCGGGCTCGGTTTCGCGCTGGGGTTCGAGCGCACCGCGCTGGCCCTTCAGGCCGCCGGCGTGGAGGTCCCGGCCCCGCCGCGCGCGGAGGCGTACGTGGCGGCGCACCCCGACTCCCGTCGAGAGGCGTTCCTGCTGGCCATGCGGCTGCGCGAGGCGGGGGTCGCGGCGGAGGCCGACCACCAGGGCAGGAGCCTGAAGGCGCAGTTCAAGCAAGCCGACCGGTTGGGGGCGCGATACGTCGTCGTGGTGGCGCCCGAGGAGCTCGCCGCGGGAGAGGTCACGGTGAGGGACATGGCGACGCGCGCCGAGCGCAGGGTGCGCATGGAGGACCTCCGCGCGGCCGAGACCGCCGAGGAGACCGCGACCGAGGGTGTCCCGCGGTTCTTCGCACTGATGAGGCAGCTCATGCCGGAAGGGGAGCGGTAGCGGATGCTGGACGCACGGTATTCGACGCGCAGCCACCTGGCGGGGCCGATGCGCCCCGAGCACGTGGGCGAGAGGGTGGTGCTCGCGGGTTGGGTGCACCGCCGTCGCGACCACGGAGGGCTGGTCTTCGTCGACCTGCGGGACCGAACGGGCGTCGTCCAGTGCGTCTTCGATCCGGTCGACTCGGGCCAGGCGTTCGTCACCGCCGAGCGCGTGCGGCCCGAGTGGGTCGTCGAGCTCACGGGCACGGTCAGGCGCCGGCCCGAGGGCACGGAGAACCCGGGTATGCCCACCGGCGAGGTGGAGGTGCTCGTCTCCTCGGCGCGCGTGCTCAACACGGCCGAGACGCCTCCGTTCGAGGTCGAGGCCGGCATCGATACGGACGAGACGACGCGCCTGCGATACCGGTACGTCGACATGCGCCGCCCCGAGGTCGCGAGCGCGCTGCTGCTGCGCGACCGCGTCGCCCAGCGGTTCCGCAAGGAGTTGGAGCGGCGCGGCTTCGTGGAGGTCGAGACGCCGATGCTCGGCAAGTCCACGCCGGAGGGCGCGCGCGACTTCATCGTGCCCTCCCGCCTCAGCCCCGGCCGGTTCTACGCCCTTCCGCAGTCGCCGCAGCTGTTCAAACAGGTGCTGATGGTCGGCGGGATGGAGCGCTACTACCAGATCGCGCGCTGCTTCCGGGACGAGGACCTGCGCGCGGACCGGCAGCCCGAGTTCACGCAGGTCGACCTCGAGATGTCCTTCGTGACGGCGGACGACGTGATCGCGCTGACCGAGGACGTGCTGCACGAGGTGCTCGCCGAGGCCGGCGCGGCCGTGCCGATGCCGCTTCCGCGGCTCACGCACGCCGAGGCGATGGACCGGTACGGCTCCGACCGGCCAGACACCAGCTTCGATGTGGAGCTCGCGTGCGTCACGCAGGTCTTCGGCTCCACCGGGTTCAAGGTCTTCCGGAGCGCGCTGGACGCGGGTGGCCGCGTGAAGGCGATCGTGGCACCGGGGGCCGGGGACTGGCCGCGCTCGCGCATCGACGCGCTCAACACGCTGGCCGTCGAGGCCGGCGCCGCCGGGCTCGCGTGGGTGGCGCTGACCAGCGGGGGAGAGGTGAGGTCGCCCATCGCCAAGTTCCTCACCGACGACGAGATGGCGGCGTTGCGTGAGAAGGCCGGCGCCGGCGCCGGCGACCTGCTCCTGATGGTCGCCGGCGCGCACGACACGGCCAACGAGGTCCTCGGCGTGCTCCGGCTGCACGTCGCCGACGAGCTCGGCCTGCGCGGGACGGGCTTCCACGCGCTGTGGGTCGTCGACTTCCCGATGTTCGTCTGGGACTCCGAGGAGGAGCGCTGGGACGCCAGCCACCATCCGTTCACGATGCCGTTCGAGTCCCACCTGGACAGGCTCGAGGAGAGCCCCGGCGACGTGCTCTCGCACAGCTACGACCTCGTCATCGACGGGGTGGAGATCGGTGGGGGCACGATTCGCATCCACGATCCGGAGCTGCAGCGCCGCGTGCTGTCGGTCCTCGGCCTGGATCCCGAGGAGGCCGAGGACAAGTTCGGCTTCCTGCTCGAGGCGCTCTCGGCGGGCGCGCCGCCCCACGGGGGGATCGCCCTCGGTTTCGACCGGCTGGTGATGCTGCTGGCGGGCGCACGTTCGATCCGCGACGTCATCGCCTTCCCCAAGACCTCCTCGGGAGCGGACCCGATGACCGGCGCGCCCGACTCGGTCTCGAGACGGCAGCTAAAGGAAGCGCACATCCGCGTCGATTGATGGGGTGTCCCGCGGCGACGGCGCCCGGGCCGGCAGGCGCTCGGCGGCGTGCCGTCCCGGTTGTCGCTCCTCACGGGGAGAAGGTAGACTTGCGGATGAGCTTCGCCTTGCACGTGCCTTCGGCCATGCGCGGTAGAACCAACGCGATGTGAACGGGAGCCCTACATCGCCCGGCGGAACGGAATCCCCCCTCTGGGGGGAAGCGAGAAACCGGCGTGCGGGCACCCACCTGCTGAGGGCAGGTTCACCCGGGCCGGAGCACGTCAAGGCGGGGTTCAGACGCAGACGTAGCTAAGGATGCAGCCATGCGCAGACTCGTCGTAGCACTCGTCGTGGTAGTGTTCGCCGCCTCTCTCGCCGGCTGTGGCGGTGGCGGGGACGCCGAGCAAGCTCAACAGCCCGAACCGGGGAACCAGGCGGCTCCGGCTCCTCCTCCCTCCGCGCCGGCCGGGGAGGCCCTCATCGACAGGACGCCTCTGGAGGCCGTGCTCTTCTCCCGCTTCCCCTCCGGCGACGGCCGTTCCATGATCGCCACCGATGTGCCCGAAGCCGTGACGGAGAGGCTGGAGGCCGAGCAGCCGATGCTGCTGTTCTTCTTCGACAAGGCGCAGAAGACCACGGACGATCAGCGGGTCGAGATCGACGCCGTGATGAAGTCGTACCGGGGCACGATCGACAAGCTCTCCTTCGACGTCGGGCAGGACCTCGACGACGGTAAGCACGACGACACGGACGCTCAAGCGGTCGCACTGGCTCGCGCGGTCGAGGTCAGCTTCACGCCCTACATCGTGGTCGTGGACGGGCAGGGGCTCATCACCTGGCGGTACCGCGGCTTCGTGGACCGCGGCGTGATCGAGCGCGAGGTGCTGCGCGCCACCCAGTAACCCGCTCGTACGTCCGCGTCCCTCGGGTAAACTCCCGGGCATGGACGACCTCTTCTCGGATGCAGTGGACGAAGCAGCGCGGCGCAACGCGCCGCTGGCCGTGCGCATGCGCCCCGCCTCGCTCGCCGAGTTCGTGGGGCAGGACGACGTGCTGGGGCCCGGCACCTGGCTCCGCAGCGCCATCGAGTCCGACACCCTGACCTCGCTCATCCTGTACGGACCTCCCGGGTCGGGCAAGACGAGCCTCGCTCGGGTCATCGCCGCGACCACCCGGGCGAGCTTCACGGAACTGACCGCGGTCTCCTCCGGCGTGGCCGACGTGCGCCGCGCGATAGATGAGGCCCGCGAGCGGCTGGGGATGACGGGTCAGCGGACGATCCTGTTCATCGACGAGATCCACCGCTTCTCGCGTTCCCAGCAAGACGCGCTGCTGCATGCCGTGGAGGACGGCATCGTCGTGCTCGTCGGCGCCACCACCGAGAACCCGTTCTTCGAGGTGAACTCCCCCCTGATCAGCCGCTCCCGGATCGTCGAGTTGCGCGCCTTGTCCGACGACGAGGTGCGCGCGATCGTGCTGCGCGCGCTCACCGACGAGCGGGGGCTCGCGGGGACGGTCCGCGCGACGCCGGAGGCCGTGGAACGGCTGGTCGTGACCGCGGGAGGGGACGCCCGCATCGCGCTCACCTCGCTGGAGCTCGCCGGGGCGATCGCCCCGGCGGGAGCGGACGGCGCGCGGGAGGTCGGGATCGAGGAGGTGGCCGAGGCCACCGCGACCCGTACGCTCACGTACGACAAGACCGGGGACGTCCACTACGACGTCGTCTCCGCCTTCATCAAGTCGATGCGCGGGAGCGACCCCGACGCGGCGGTGTACTGGCTCGCCCGTATGGTGCACGGGGGCGAGGACCCCAAGTTCATCGCCCGCCGGATGCTGATCTTCGCCGCCGAGGACGTGGGCAACGCGGACCCGCGGGCGGTGCTGGTGGCCCATGCGGCGGTGAAGGCGGCCGAGTTCATCGGCTGGCCCGAGGCGCGTATCAACCTGGCTCAAGCCGCCGCCTACCTCGCGCTGGCGCCCAAGAGCAACGCGGCCATCGTGGCGATAGACTCGGCGCTCGCCGAGGTGCGGGAGGGGCCCGCGAGGCCCGTGCCGGACCACCTGCGCGACCGTCACCGCCCGGGAGCGGACCGGTACCCCGCGTACCGTTACCCGCACGACTGTCCGGATGCCCGCGTCGAGCAGCAGTACCTGCCCGACGGGCTCGTGGGGCGGCGCTTCTGGCGGTCCGGCGAACGCGGCTGGGAGGCCCGGCGGGCCGAGGAGCCCGGCGGCGGGAGCCGGCCGGCTCCGCCTGGCGGCGGGCGCGTCGACGACGGCGGGGTCTGAGCCGCTCGGGGCCGGCCCCGAGCTCTTCCGACCGTCCCGTCCGGGGCTGCCGGGCGTTATGCCGGTCGAGCCGCTTGGGTACCTACGGGACGGCGCCGGACGGCGCCGGCGCGTCCGTGGAGGAGCGCCTCGCGGCCGGGAGCCGCCCCGTCGCCCGCCGTGCGGCCTCCGCGGGGAGGACAGGATCCCTCATCGGCCGGCGGGACGCACGAGGCGCGAGCCCTTCCCACAGCATGTAGAATCATGTCCTGCACACGTCCGTGCGCGATGGTGGAGGGATCGGATGTCGGATCGAGTCGTGTTGTCAGTGCCCCCGAAGGGGGAGTTCGCCAAGACCGTGCGCATGACCGCCGCCGCCCTGGGGAGCAGGATCGGCATGACCTTCGACGAGGTGGACGACATGCGCATCGCCGCCGAGGAGGCCTTCGTGTACGCCTGCGACCGCGCCTCGGCCGGGGTCCCGGTCGACATAGCGTTCGAGATGGGATCGGACGCGCTCGAGATGCTCGTCGGCCCGATCCCGGCCGGCGCCGGAGACGGCGACGACCGCGAGGGGTCCCGCTACGCCTCGTTCATCCTCGAGTCGGTGGCCGACGAGTTCGAGATGCTGGCGGAGGAGGTGGGCAGCTACGTTCGGGTGGTGAAGCGAGCGGGCCGGACGGAGGGGTCACGTGGCTAGACGCGCCCGTCAGCAGTCCAGGAAGCTCTCCTGGGACAAGGCGCATACCAAGGAGCTGTTCAGACGGTACCGGCTGCATGGCGACGAGGACGCACGCGACGAGCTGATCACGATGTACCTCAACCTCGTGAAGTACCTCGCCAGCCGCTTCCGCAACCGCGGGGAGCCGATCGAGGACCTGGTGCAGGTCGGCACGATCGGGCTCATCAAGGCGATCGACCGGTTCGACATCGACCGCGAGGTCGAGTTCACTACGTACGCGACGCCGACGATCATCGGCGAGCTGAAGCGATACTTCCGCGACAAGGGCTGGGCGATCAAGGTGCCGCGGCGGCTGCAGGAGCTGTCCTTCCGCGTGAACCAGGCGATGGACCAGCTCACACAGCGTGAGCAGCGCTCCCCGACGATCGAGGAGATCGCCGAGCATCTGGAGGTCAGCTCCGAGGAGGTCCTGGAGGCGCTCGAGACGTCCGAGGCGTACAATTTCGTCTCGCTGGAGGGCGACCGCAACACCGACGGCGCCGACTCGTTCAGCATCCTGGAGTACATCGGCAAGGACGACCACCTGATGGCGGTGGTGGACGACCGCACGACGCTCGCAGCAGCGCTCAAGGACCTCACCGCGCAGGAGCAGCGCGTGCTCTACCTGCGTTTCTTCCAAGGCCTCACCCAGACCGAGATAGCGAAGCAGCTCGACATCTCCCAGATGCAGGTCTCACGGCTTCTGCGCCGGACGCTGCGGGTGCTGCGAGAGAACATCGTGCACGAGGCGTGAGGCGACGAGGGCGGAAGGAGCTTCGATGGCGCTCCCGGTGACGGCCGAGGACCGTTGGCGCGGGCTGTTGGTCGCGACGTGGGCCCTCATCGGGCTCGGTCTCATCCTGTCCGCCGCCTTCTGGCTCGTCTGGCGCATCTCCGGCGCGCTCACGCCCTTCGTCATCGCGTTCGTGTTCGTGCTCGTGCTGCGCGCTCCGGTCAACCGGCTGCAGGCGTCGGGGATGCCCCGCGTCGTCGCGGTGGCCGTGTGCTACCTGCTCGGCGCCACGGTGCTGGCGCTCTTCGGCGCGCTGATCTTCCCGCCGCTGGTCTCCCAGCTCAGCCAGTTCGCCGCCGAGGCGCCGTCCTACTACACCGCCCTCCAGGAGTTCGTGAGCGGGCTGTTCGACAGGTACCAGGCGCTCGCGATGCCCGACTGGGTCGAGCCGTTCGTGGAGAACGCGACCCGTACCGTGGGGAACCAGCTCGTGGCGTGGTCCTCGTCGCTGGCGAACTTCCTGCTGGCCGCAGGCAGCGGGACCGTCGGCTTCCTGTTCAACCTCGTGCTCGCCCTGGTCGTCGGCTTCTTCCTGCTGCGGGACCTGCCCTCGATGCGCGAGGAGCTGCTCAACCTCTTCGGGAAGCGGCGGCGAGTCGAGGCACAGACGGTGTACGTCCGGGTCATCACCGTCCTGGGCGGGTACCTCCGCGGGCAGCTCATCATCGCGTCGATCGTCGGGGTGCTGACCACGCTCGGCCTGTGGATCGTCGGCGTGCCGTACGCGCTCGTGATAGGCATCGTCGCCGGCGTGTTCAACATCATCCCGTACTTCGGCCCGATCGTCGGAGGCGTGCTGGCCGCCATCTCGTCCGGGTTCGCGATCGCCGCGGGAGCGTCGCCGTGGCTGCTGTTCTGGGCTGTCGTGGTGGTGTTCGTCGTTCAGCAGCTGGAGAGCACCTTCCTGGCCCCGCGCATAATGTCCGAGCAGGTCGACCTCCATCCGGTCCTCGTGATATTCTCCTTGCTCGTCGGTGGGACGCTCTTCGGCTTCGTGGGCCTGCTGCTGGCCATCCCGGTCGCGGCTGTGGCCAAGGGGCTGTTCGTCTACTACTTCGAGAAGCACACGAGCGAGACCCTCATCACGGAACGGGGCGCCATCTTCGGTCAGGGCAGGAGGTCCCGCGCCGGCGAGCGGGGTGAGGCGCCCCCCGTCGACGGCCCCGAGGGTGAGTCCGCCGGGTCTCGGGGCGGGCCCGACGCCGGACCCGCGATCCACGGCGCGGAGGCCGACAGCGAGACCCGCCGGGACGGGCCGAGCGCCGACGAGGAGAGCGAGTAGTGGATTCCTCCCGCATCCGTGAGAGCTTCCTGAGCTTCTTCGAGGGCAAGGGCGCGCGGCGGCTGCCGAGCTCCTCGCTCGTGCCCGACGACGCTTCGCTGCTGCTGACCACCGCCGGCATGGTGCAGTTCAAGCCGGTCTTCCTCGGCTTGCGCGAGCTGGGTTTCGGCCGCGCCGCCACCGTGCAGAAGTGCGTGCGCACCACCGACATCGACATCATCGGTACCACCGGGCGCCACCACAGCTTCTTCGAGATGCTCGGCAACTTCAGCTTCGGCGACTACTTCAAGAGCGAGGCGTGCGCCTGGGCCTACGAGTACAGCGTGGACGTGCTGGGGCTCGACCCGGAGCGGCTGTGGTACTCGATCTTCGAGGAGGACGACGAGGCCGAGGGGGTCTGGGTCCGGGAGGTCGGTGTGCCTCCCGAGCGCGTGGTGCGCATGGGAGCCAAGGACAACTTCTGGTCCGCCGGACCGACGGGGCCCTGCGGCCCATGCTCGGAGCTCTACTACGATCAGGGTGAGGAGGTCGGGTGCGGGCTGGACACGTGCGGGCCGGGCTGCGACTGCGACCGGTTCCTCGAGTACTGGAACCTCGTGTTCATGCAGTACGACCGCACCGAGGACGGCACGCTGGAGCCGCTGCCCAAGAAGAACATCGACACCGGCATGGGCCTGGAGCGGCTCGCCTCCATACTGCAGGGCGTCACCTCGAACTTCGAGACCGACGTCCTGCGGGCGGTGATGCGGGTGGCCGAGGACGTGTCGGGCACGGCCTACGGCGCGGGCGAGCGCTCTGACGTCTCGCTGCGCATCATCACCGATCACGCCCGCGCCGTGACGTTCCTGATCGCCGACGGGGTGCTGCCCGCCAACGAGGGACGCGGCTACGTGCTCCGGCGCCTGCTGCGCAGGGCGGTGCGCCATGGGCGGCTGCTGGGGGTCGAGGAGGAGTTCCTCGGCGGGCTGACGGACAAGGTCGTCGAGCTCATGGGCGACGCGTACCCCGAGATCGTGGAGCAGCACGCGCTGATATCGCGGATCGTCGAGAGCGAGGAGACGCGGTTCGGCTCCACGCTGCGGCAGGGGATGGCCTTCCTGGAGGACGCGATAGCCCGAGCCAAGGAGGCGGGGAGCTGGACGTTCGACGGGCGCGTGGCGTTCGCCCTGCACGACACGTACGGCTTCCCCGTCGAGCTCACCGCCGAGATCGTCGCCGAGGCGGGCCTGCAGATCGACATGGAGGCGTTCGACGCCGAGATGACGGCGCAGCGCGAGCGCGGCAGGGCGGCCGTGCGCGACGAGGGCTGGACCGGGTTCGGCAGCGTCTTCGCCGGCATAGCCGCGGCCGCGCCCGAACCGCTGCAGTTCGTCGGGTACGAGGCCGACGAGGCGGAAGCGACGGTGATAGGCATCGTGGCCGAAGGCCGCCCTGTCGAGCGTATCGGGGCGGGGACCGCCGCCGAGGTCGTGCTCGACGTGACGCCGTTCTACGGCGAGCAGGGCGGTCAGGTGGGGGACAGCGGATACCTCGCCGGCGAGGGCTCGCGCTTCGAGGTCGGAGACGCCCGTCTGCCCGTGGAAGGGGTGACGGCGCACGTAGGCAAGGCGGTCGAAGGCGAGCTGGCGGTCGGCGACCGCGTGCACGCCGGGATCGACGTGCTGCGCCGCGAGCGCATCAGGCGCAACCACACCGCCACCCACCTGCTGCATTGGGCGCTGCGCCTGGTGCTCGGCGAGCACGTCCGGCAGGCGGGCTCCCACGTGGGCCCGGAGAGGATGCGCTTCGACTACACCCACTTCGAGGCGCCCACCCGCGAGCAGCTCGACAAGGTCGAGCGGCTCGTGAACGCCAAGATCATGGAGGCGCACCCCGTGCGCGCGTACGAGACCTCGCTGCGCTCCGCGAAGGAGGCGGGCGTGACGGCGCTCTTCGGCGAGAAGTACGGGGAGTTCGTGCGGGTGCTGGAGATAGGCTCCTTCTCCAAGGAGCTGTGCGGCGGCACTCACGTCGCCGCCACGACCGAGATCGGGTTGCTCAAGATCGTCTCCGAGAGCTCGATCGGCGCGAACACCCGCCGCATCGAGGCCGTCACGAGCTTCGACGCGCTGGAGGCGATGCGCGCCGAGGAGGACGTGCTCCGCCGTGCCGCCGAGGAGTTGCGTTGCCGGCCGCAGGAGGTCGCCGACCGGGTGGAAGCCGTCCTGCGCCGGGCCAAGGAGGCCGAAGCGGCGCTGACGGAGGCGAAGCGCCGCGGGGCCAGCGGCGAGGTCGACGAGTTGGCCGCAGGGGCGCTCGACGCCGGTTACCCCGTGGTGGTGGCCCGAGTATCGGCCGCGGGCGCCAGGGAGCTGCGCGACCTCTCCGACCAGATCCGAGCCCGGCTCGGCGGAGGAGCGGTCGTGCTGGCCT
The DNA here is from genome assembly GCA_014859305.1 of Coriobacteriia bacterium. NCBI lineage: Bacteria > Bacillati > Actinomycetota > Coriobacteriia > Coriobacteriia bacterium. Next base: position 9,595 of record JACUUM010000005.1, on the reverse strand, counting down.
CCGAGTCCGACGGCGGCGCGCTGCTGCTGGCCGCCGGGTCCGACGACGCCGTCGGCGCGGGCTTCGACGCAGGTGCGGTGATCCGCGCGATGGCGCCGGCGGTGGGGGGCGGAGGCGGCGGCAAGCCGGCGATGGCGCAGGCGGGCGGGAAGGACCCCGCGGGGATCGAGGAGGCGCTCCGCATAGCGCGAGAAGCGCTCGGGGGGGGATGAGCGCGGGTGCGCGTGCTGGCGCTTGACATCGGTGAGCGCCGGGTCGGGGTCGCCGTCTCCGACCCCGAGGGCCGCGTCGCCACCCCGCTGAAGGTGCTCGACGCCTCGGTCGTCGCCGATCCTCGGCCGTTGCGGCGACTCGTGGAGGACTACGACGCCGATCTCGTGCTGATCGGGTTGCCCCTCACACTGGCTGGCGAGGAGGGGCCTCAGGCCCGGCGCGTCCGCGAAGCGGGGGAGAGGCTCTCCGCCGCGCTCCCCGTCCCGGTACGCTATCGCGACGAGCGGCTCTCCTCGGCCGAGGCGCGCAAGGCGATGGCCGACGCCGGAGCGGGCGCGCGCGACGCGCGCGGCTCGGTGGACATGGTCGCCGCCGCGCTGGTGCTGCAAGGCTGGCTGGACGCGATGAAGGACGCCGAGGATGCCTAGGGTGAGAGCGCGCATGGGCGCCGCGGGAGTACTGCTGCGCGTCGCCGGCCTCGCGGCGGTCGTCGCGCTGGTGGCGGCCGCGGTGGGATGGTGGTACGTCATGGAGCGGTCCGAGCACCGCGTCGAGCCGGGCAAGCCGGTTCAGGTCGAGATCCCGTCCGGAGCGGGCGCGGCCGAGATCGGCGAGCTGCTCGCGGAGCGAGGCGTCGTGCGCAGCGCCGTGCGCTTCCGGCTCGAGGTCCGGCGTGCCGGAGCGGGTTCCGGACTCAGGGCCGGCGTGTACGAGCTGACCACCGGGATGTCCTACGACGCTGTGATCGAGCGGCTGCGCTCCGGGCCGCCGGTCGTTCACGTCACGCTCGCCGTGCCCGAGGGCTTCACCGTCGAGCAGGTCGCCTCCCGGGTCGAGACGGTCTGCGGGATACCGGCGGCGGAGTTCCTGGCGCTGGCCAAAGGCGGCGGCGGCCGGTTCGAGGCCGGTCACCCCTACCTCGCGGACGCCTACCAGGGCTCGCTGGAGGGCTACCTGTTCCCCAAGACGTACCGCGTGCCGCAGGGGGCCGGCGCCGAAGACGTGATCGGCATGCTGCTCGAGCAGTTCGACAAGGAGACCGCGTCGCTTGACCTCCGCGTCCCGGAGAGCAGAGGGATGAACCTGCACGATGTCGTGACGCTGGCTTCGATGATCGAGCGCGAGACGAGCGTCGCCGAGGAGCGGGCGCTGGTCTCGTCGGTCATCTACAACCGGCTGCGCAAGGGGATGCGCCTCGAGATCGACGCCACCATCGAGTACGTCCTGCCCGGCAACCGCTTCCGCCTGCGCAACAGCGACCTTGAGACGGACAGCCCGTACAACACATACCGTCACGACGGCCTGCCGCCGGGAGCCATCGGCAACCCGGGTCTCGAGTGCCTAAAGGCGGCCTGCGAGCCTGCCGACACGGACTACATCTATTACGTGCTCACCGGCAAGGACGGATCGCACACGTTCGCAAGGACCTGGGACGAGTTCCTCGCCGCGAAACGAGAGTCGAAGCGGGTCTTCGGGAGGTAGCATGGATCCAACGCCGGCCGTCCCTGCCGTGCGCATCGAGCACGCCCGTAAGGTCTATCCCGGGCAGATCGGCGTCCCCGCCAAGGAGGCCGTCGCCGACGTCTCGCTCAACGTCGAGCCCGGCACGATCCACGGGCTGCTCGGCCCGAACGGGGCCGGCAAGACGACGACCCTGAAGATGCTCGTCGGGCTGGTCCGCCCCACCTCCGGCACGTTCTCCGTGCTCGGGCGGGACCCGCGGAAGCCCGCGGGGAGGGCTCCGCTGGGCTTCCTGCCCGAGCAGCCCTACTTCCCGATGCAGCTCACAGCGGCCGGTGTGATGCGCCTGCACGGGCGCCTGTGCGGGCTATCGGCGCCGGAGATCCGAGAACGCACCGGGACGCTGCTGGAGACGGTGGGGCTCGAGGGGAAGGGGCGGGAGCAACTCTCGAGGTTCTCGCGCGGGATGCTCCAGAGGCTCGGTCTCGCGCAGGCGCTCATCGGCCGTCCGCGGGTGGTGCTGCTCGACGAGCCGGCCGGGGGGCTCGACCCGGTCGGTCAGCGCGACGTCCGGAACCTGATGCTCGAGCTGCGCTCGGAGGGCGTCACGGTCCTGCTCAGCTCGCACCAGCTCTCGGAGGTCGAGGCGGTGTGCGACCGCGTGACGGTGCTGAAGGCGGGAACGGTCGCTGCCGAGGGCCGGCTCGACGACCTCCTGAACTTCGTCGGCAGGACCTCGATACGGGCCGATGGGCTTGGAGAGGAGTTGCCGCCGGGGATCCGGCGGGTCGTCGAGGACGTCGCCCTGTCGTCGGGGACGTGGATCTTCTCGGTCCCCGACTCGCAGGTGCGTGGCGTCATCGATGCGATAGACGATGCGGGCGGACGGGTGGTCGCCGTGGCACCCAAGCGCGCGAGCCTCGAGGAGTACTTCGCCGGCCTGCTGGAGCAGCGGGACCGGGGCGAGGGGCCGGCGGAGGAGGAGGCGGCATGAGGGGGACGTCGTGGGCGCGCGTCGCCGCGATCGCCCAGGGCGTCGTGGCCGACGCCCTGCGGCGCCGCGTGCCGTACGTGGTGCTGGCGTTCGCGGGGCTCCTGGCGGTGGCGATCCCGTCCCTGCCCAGCTACAACGAGGGCGTCGACGCGGCCGTGTACCGTGAGGTGGCGTTGGCCCTCACGTTCGTCGCCGCGCTCGTCGTGACGCTGTCCCTGACGGTCAACAGGGTGCCGTCCGAGATCGAGCGCCGCGTGGTCTACTCGGTGCTGGCACGTCCCGCCTCCAGGACCGAGTACGTCGTGGGCACGTGGGCGGGGGTCGCGGTCGTGATGGGCGGGCTCATCGGGGCGTTCACCCTCCTCGAGCAGGCGTTGGGGCTGGCGGTCTACGGGGATCCGATGTGGCGGCTCTGGCAGGGGGCGCTGGGCGTCTGGATGGAGGTCTGCGTGCTCTCGGCGTTCGCCCTGGCGCTCTCCGCCGCGACCGGCGCTGTCGCGGCCGCCGCGGGCTCCCTCACTCTGCTCTTCGTGGGACACTCCCGCTCGGCGCTGTTGTCGGAGGGCTCCCCGCTCGCGCTCGTGTACCCCTCGCTCGAGGCGTTCAACGTCATAGACCCGGTGGCGCACGGCGCGGGAGTGCAGCCGGCCTACGTGGTCACGATGGTGCTGGCGTTCGCCGCCTGGGTCATCGCGCTCCTCGCGCTGGCGGCGCTGCTGTTCAACAGGAGGGACCTGTGACCGACGAGCTCCTGCGCGCGCGCTTCGCGCCGGCGGCCGTCGCCGCGCTGCTGGCCGTCGCGCTGCTCATGCAGACCCCCGCGGCGGTGCTCTCGGCGTCCGCATCCGCTGGAGGCGACGCTGTCGGGCGCGCGGGTTGGGCCTACATGACGGGCCTGCGGCGGTTCGCCGCCGCCGTCCTCTGGAACCGGATGGAGCCGCTGTTCCACGAATACTATGAGTACAGGCCGCTGGCGGAGCAGACGCACCTGCTGCCGACGACGTGGATGGTCGTCACGCTGGACCCGCAGTTCGAGGAGGCCTACTACGTGACCGGGTACCTCCTCTCGAAGCGGGGACGGGCCCAGGAGGGACTGGAGCTCGCGGAAGCCGGCGTGCGCGAGAACCCGCGCTCCGGCACGATGCGCGCCAACTATGCGCAGCTCCTGCTCTTCGCGGGGCGGCGCGACCGCGCCGTCGAGCAGGCGGACGAGGCCCTGGCCATCGGGACGTGGCGCGACGAGGAGTGGCGGTACGAGGGCTACGCCGTGATGCGGGACATCTACCGCCACGCCGGGCTCGAGGAGAGGGCGGAGCGGCTGCAGGCCGAGCTCGACCGCATCGCCGAGGAGCACCCCGAAGCCGCGGCTCCCGAGGCCCACGACCACGACGGCGACGGCGTGCCCGACCACTAGGAGCGGGGAGTCGGCCGCCGGCCGGCGTGCGTCGGTTGCCGGCACTGGCGGCGAGAGCGACGCCGACGCATACTGTGGCGATGCGACCGTTCATCCCGGACCTCTACTACACCGACGTCCACGCCGTCGACCTCGACGATCTGAAGTCGCGCGGCGTGCGCGCGCTGCTGGTGGACCTCGACAACACGCTGCTGCCGAGGGACAGCAACGCGATGACCGCCGAGCTGCGCGCGTGGGCGCGCCGGCTGGACGCGGAGGGCTTCCGGGTATGCCTGGTCTCGAACAACTGGCACGGACGCGTCAGCGCCGTCGCCGCCGAGCTCGGGTTCGAGATCGTCCCGAAGGCGCTCAAGCCGCTGCCCTTCGCGTTCCGCCGCGCGATGACGCTGCTCGACGCGAGTCCCGCAGAGACCGCGGTCGTGGGCGACCAGCTCTTCACCGACATCCTCGGGGGCAACGCGCTGGGTCTGCTGACCGTGCTCGTGCAGCCGCTGTCGAGCACCGACCTGCCTCACACGCTGGCCCTGCGCCTCATAGAGCAGCGGCTTCTGGCCGATAGGAAACCGACGGGGGCGCCGAGTCTACCCCCGCACGCGGAACCGTCCGAGGAGGGTCCGGGCGTTGAGCCGTAGGATAGGAGCGCGAACCAAGCTCGCCGGGGTGGTCGGGTGGCCACTGGGCCACACGCTCTCGCCCGCCATGCACAACGCCGCCTACGAGGCCCTCGGGCTCGACTGGGTCTACCTGTCCCTGCCCGTTCCCGAGGAGGGCCATCTCATCCGGGTCTTCGGATGCCTGAAGGTCCTGCCCTTCGTGGGCGTCAACGTGACGATGCCCTACAAGCAGGCGGCCCTGGTCCTGTGCGACGAGGTGGCGATGCAGGCCCAGATGGCGGGCGCGGTGAACACCGTGCACGTCTCGGAGGGCCGTCTGATCGGCTACAACACCGACGGGCGCGGCCTCCTGGAGGCGCTGTCCGACGCAGGCGTGGAGGTCGCGGGCAAGAGGATCGCGCTGATCGGGGCGGGTGGCGCGGCGGGCGCCGCGTTCGTGGGCTTCGTGCTCGCGCGCGCCGCGAGCATCGCCGTGCTCAACCGCTCGGTGCGGCGCGCCGAGGAGCTCGTGGAGCGGATGCGGCCTCACCTGAGGGACACCGCGGCCGAGGTCCTGCCGCTCGCCCCGTCGTCGGCGGAGGCGGTGCGGACGGCGGACCTGGTGGTCAACGCCACCTCGGTGGGGATGCGAGCCGACGAACCGAGCCCGGTGCCCGTCGAGTGGCTCCATGCCGGGCACGTGGTGTGCGACGTCGTCTACAGGGGGCAGCCCACCGCGCTCCTCGCCGCGGCGAAGGCGGCCGGCGCGACGACCGTCGACGGGCTGCAGATGCTCGTGCGGCAGGGCGCGATCGCGATCGACATCTGGAGCGAGAACACCACCGCCCCCGCTCCCCGCGACGTCATGCTCGCCGCCGCCCGGGAGGCAGCCGGCGACTCCTCCGATCGTGGGGCCGAGCAGTGATCGCGGCGAGCGGCAAGCGGCTCGGCAAGATGCTGGTCACCGCGGGCCTGATCACCGACGAGCAGCTGGAGGACGCGCTCTCCGAGAACGGCCGGCGCAGCCTCACCGCTGCGCTCGTCGAGAAGGGCTTCGCGCAAGAGAGACAGATCGCGCAGGCCGTGGCCGAGCAGATGGGGCTCGCCTTCGTGGATCTGGGAGCCGTCGAGCTCGACCCGAACGCCGCCTCCGTGCTCTCCGCCGACCTGGCCAAGCGCTACAACGTCCTGCCCCTGCGCGTCGACGAGGACGAGCTCTTCGTGGCGATGAGCGACCCGGCGAACATCTTCGCCATAGACGACCTGCGCATCGTGACCGGCTACGAGGTCCAGCCCGTGGTCGCCGCCGAGAGCGAACTGGTCGACGCCATAGAGAAGTACACCTCGATGCACCAGAACGTCGACGACATGGTCAGCGGTCTGGAGGACATGGGCGGAGCCGCCCCCGAGGAGGAGGAAGAGGAGGAGGCCTCAGACGAGGAGGCGCCGGCGGCCAAGCTCATGAACCTGGTCATCACTGAGGCGATCCGCCAGGGTGCGGGGGACATCTACATAGAGCCGCAGGAGAACGAGCTGCGCGTCCGGTACCGCATCGACGGCGTGTGCACCGAGATACTCCGAAGCCCCAAGAGGCTGCACCGGCAGCTCATCAGCCGGCTCAAGATCTCCTCGGGCATGGACATCGCCGAGAAGCGCGTCCCGCAGGACGGCCGGTTCGGGGTGGTGCTGGACGGCCATACGGTCGACTTCCGCGTCGCGGTCCTGCCCGTCGTCCACGGCGAGATGTCCGTCATCCGGCTGCTGCGGCGCGACTCGATCATGATGTCGCTGGAGGACCTCGGCTTCCTCGAGCAGCCGATGTCCCGGCTCATGGAGGCGATCAGCAAGCCCTACGGCGCCATCCTGGTCACCGGGCCGACCGGCTCGGGCAAGTCGACGACGCTGTACGCGGCGATAAACAAGACCAACGACATCCGCACCAACCTGATCACCGTCGAGGATCCGGTGGAGTACCGCCTCGCGGGCCTCTCACAGGTGCAGGTGAACGAGAAGGCCGGGCTCACGTTCGCCGCGGCGCTCCGCTCGATCCTACGCCAGGACCCCGATGCCGTGATGATCGGCGAGATCCGCGACAAGGAGACGGGCACGATCGCCATCGAGGCCGCCCTGACGGGTCACCTCGTGCTGTCCACCCTGCATACCAACGACGCTCCCTCGGCCGTCACGCGCCTCACCGAGATGGGCATCGAGCCCTTCCTGACCGCCTCCGCGGTCAACTGCGTGCTGGCGCAACGCCTCGCGCGGCGGCTGTGCGAATGCAAGGAGGCCTACACTCCCCCCGAGGAGTCGCTCCAGCGGGCCGCGTTCCCCTTCGAGCCGGGCAAGCCGCCGAAGCTCTACCGGGCCGTGGGCTGTAAGAAGTGCGGCGGGCTCGGATACAAGGGCCGGATGGGCGTGCACGAGGTGCTGACGATATCCGAGACCATCGAGAAGCTCGCCGTGGAGAACGCCTCCGCCGACGAGATCAAGCGTCAGGCCGTGGCCGAGGGGATGATGACGCTCCGCGACGACGGTTTCGAGAAGGTGAGGACGGGACTCACCTCGATAGAGGAGATCCTGAGGGTCGTGGTATAGGGCGGGGGCGTGTTGTGCCGTTTCCCGGCTTCGTGAGAGACTGGTTGACGGCTGTCCAGCCCGACCCGCCCCTCGAAGAATCCGGCGCCTTCCGGCCCCCGGCCGAGCGCCGGGAGTGGGAGGTGCTTTCGCATGTCAGACAACGGCATCGGCGACTACTTCATCAGCGACGTGGACGACGAGGTCCTCGACGAGGAGGAAGAGACGATCGTCCCGCCGGTCGTGGTCCCGGTCGCTGCTGCTGCCGCTCCGAAGCCGGCGCCGCAGCCGGCTTCGCCGCAGGCCGCTCCGAAGCCCGCGCCGCCGCAACCCGCGCCGCCGCAACCCGCGCCGCCGCAACCCGCGTCGCGCCCGGCGCCGCCATTGAGCGCCCCGGTCTCACAGGCCCCCGCGGAGCCGGTGCCACAGCGTCCCGCGGCCGCGGTGCGTCCTCGGAGCCGCGAGGAGCGCCTCGCGGATGCGCTGGACGCCTTGATCGCCGACTCCCCCGACGTCCAGGCAGCCGCGCTCGTGAGCATGGACGGCTTTACGATGGCGGCCGCGCTGCCGCCGGCCATGCAGGAGGACCGGGTCGGCGCCATGGCCGCGGCGATCCTCGGGCTGGGTGAGCGAGCTGCGACGGAACTGGGTCGAGGCCGCCTCTCGCAGGTCTTCATCGAGGGCGACGACGGCTACGTCCTTCTGATGTCGGCGGGGGAGAGGGCCGTCCTGACGGTGCTGGCGAGCGCCGAGTCCAGACTCGGGCTCATCATCTACGACATGCGCAACGCCGCCCGTTCCGTCGCCGAGATCCTCGGCTAGGACTGCGGGGATAAGGAGACCGCTTCACCCATGGCGCTACGAGGGAACCTCAAGGACTTCAGCCTCCCTGACGTCTTCCAGCTGGTCACGTTCAGCCGGAAGACCGGCGTGTTGCGGATCCGCCGTGTCGACGAGGCGGAGGGCAGCGTGTGGTTCCGCGAGGGCGACGTCTTCTTCGCGCAGAGCAACTGGCAGCACGAGCCGCTCGGGCAGCGACTCGTCAGAGCGAACAAGATCACGTCCCAGGCGCTGCAGCGCGCACTGGAGGCCCGCTCCTCGGAACCTCGGGGCGGCAGGCGTCTGGGACAGATCCTCGTGGACGAGGGCTACATCAGCGACAAGGTGCTCGAGGCATTCGTCCAGGAGCAGATCCAGGACACGATCTTCGACCTGATGCGCTGGGACGAGGGGGAGTTCGACTTCGAGGTGCTCCCCGAGACGGTCGACGAGGACATCGGGCTTTCGGTCTCGATCGAGAACGTGATCATGGAAGGCAGTCGCCGACTCGAGGAGTGGACGCGGATCAAGAAGAAGGTCCCCTCGATGGACGTCGTCTACAAGATGGCGACCGCTCCCGGCGAGGGGACGTTCGAGATCTCGCTCAAGCCCGTCGAGTGGAACCTCCTGCTCCTGGTGGACGGGACGCGGAGCGTCTCCGAACTCGCGTCGCAAACGGGACGGACGGATTTCGAGGTGGCGCGCGTCATCTACGGTCTCTTCTCGGCGGGCCTGCTGGAGATGGCCGCCGACGACGAGGTGGAACGGCTCCGGGCCGAGCGCGCGGAGCGCGAGGCGCGGCACGAGGCGCTACGCAGGGAGATGGAGGAGGCCGCCGCCGCCCGGACGCGCAGGGCCGCGGAGCGGGCCGAGGCACGTGGAGCGGCCGCGGCGGAGCCGGGGGCTCCGGCGCGCGGTGTCGAGGAGCGGGTCGAGGGTCCGCGGGAGGAGCCGGAGTTCCTCGCGGGCACCCCCCAGGAGGCGACCGCACAAGACGTCGCCGCCTTCGAGGAGATGCTCGGGATACTGCACGCACCGGAGCCCGAGCCGGAGCCGGAGCCCGAGCCGGCGCCGGTCCCGGAGCCCGAACCCGAGCCGGAACCGGAGCCGGAGCCCGAGCCGGAGCCCGAGCCGGTGCCGGTCCCGGCGCCGGAACCCGAGCCCGAGCCCTAGCCGGAGCGGGAGCCCGAGCCGGAGCCCGAGCCCGAGCCGGCGCCCGAGCCCGCACCGGAGCCCGAGCCCGAACCCGAGCCCGAGCCGGCGCCGGTCCCGGAGCCCGAGCCGGCGCCGGAGCCGGAACCGGGCCCGGAGCCTTCTCCGGAACCCGCGCCGAAGCCTTTCGGCGCGGTGTACGAACCGATGTCGGAGTCGCCGCCGGAGGCCGAGCCTGAGGGGCCCGGTTTCGCGCCTACCGGCGACTACGAGCGCGACCTGATGGCCCTGGGCCTCGGCGAGCTGCCGGCGGAGGGCGCGCCGGAGCTGGCGGAACCCGCGCCCGCGCCGGAGCCGGAGCTGGCGGAACCCGCG